>JAOZUQ010000041.1 GCA_029938635.1 Candidatus Aminicenantota bacterium | reverse complement strand
GTCAGGGAGCCAGCAGGACGGTGTGTAATGAGTCACACCGGTAACTTGAGGAGCGACTGGGAACCGGTTTTACCGAAGCGGCGATGTTCCGAAGGAAAAAGGCCACTGTCTGAGCATACATCTTTCAGGTATGCGAGTTGGCCTCTTTAATGCCGCTGAATAATACCCGGTCAGACGTGTCGTGGTGAACGAACAAATGAATGATATTTGATTGGTTATTTTAAAATACTGATCTGATGCGGTAGAGGAATTTTCCGAAGTTGTTCATTTTCTTTCTGAACTCTTTTTTGGAATAGAGCTTTTCGGCAAAGTTGATAATTGTATTTTCTGAATTCAGCCTTTTCATTTTTTCATTCATCATTATCGATATGTATCCCCTCTCGGAAACGAAAGAGGGCGAATCCATTATGAAAATGAATCTTGAAGTACTTTCAGAGTATATTATCGACTTTGCTGAATAATTCTCTCCCGGGGTTTCATCGGCAATTTTAATCTCAGACAATTCGATCGCTCCACTGTCTGCATTTATCAGATCCTTAAGCCAGGTAAGATCACCACCTTTCCCCGGGTCAGGAAAGATCAAATATTGTAACTTGAAGAATTTTCTTCTTCTTACAGGAACATTTTTATAGGTCCCTTTATCATCGGGATCGAGAGCATCCCTCTCCACCCAGCTGAATGAAAATCTCCTCAACTCGGTTGAAATATTGAAAATATCTTTTATTGAGTTGATATGCTGCATGGGAGATATATCCCCGATATCAGTCAATATCTTTGAAAATAAGATTATCTCCTTTCCGGGTGAAAAAATATCTGTTTTTTTAATAAGTAAATCCGCATATATGATGACAGGAATCGCGTGATAATTTTCCGAGGCTTCATTGTTTATGAGTTCATAATGTTTAAGGTTAAGAAGTGACATGATCTCATCTGTTGTAAAATTTATAGATCTGCCGATTATATCTTCATTAGCTGCTTTAATCAGAAAAAGTGCAATATACATATCAAATTTCTCAATATTTGAAAGATCTGAATCCTTGAAAATATCAACAGCCCTGTTTATGTCACGAAATCTGTATTTCAGTGATCTCCCTATCTCTTCAGAGAATTTCTCCATTAATACAGCCCTTAATGCTTCCTCCAGCTTTTCAGAAGGTATCCTGCTGATGACCCTGTCTCCTGTATTTACCTCATTAAAATAGGTTCTGAATATGTCACTCAATTCCCCGAACTTATTTTCAACTCTTTCCTCAACTTTTTCACCGGAAATTCGTTCTGAATTCTTTTTAATATGTTTGACCGGAATTTTATCTTTCTCCACAATTTTACCTTTTGAGGGGAAGAACAGATAAAGGAGAAATGCAACAGTCACAAGTGCCATAAATATAAGGAGTGCTGAGTCTCTGTTTTTTTTACTTTTAAACATCTAAAAAATGTATACAATATCGGTACTTAAAATTCAAATCATTCGAGTGAAAAATAAGATATTCAATATTTTGTCAGTATAGTCCCGGTTCTGATATAATATCAGCAATAAAGAGGAGAAATCTGAATGGCTAATAAACTTTCTGTTTTAATTCCATGTAAGGATGAGGAAAAGAATATATCTTTTTGTATTGAAAGCGTATTACCGATAGCAGATGAAATTATAGTTGCCGACTCCGGTTCAACAGACAAAACCATGGAGATCGCCCGTGAATATGAATGCCGGATAATAGAGAGAGAGTATATTAATTCCGCAAATTTTAAAAATTGGGCTATCCCTCAGGCAACACACGAGTGGATCTTAATCGTTGATTCCGATGAGAGGGTTTCTCCTGAACTTGCAGCAGAAATATCAGAGACACTTGAGAAAGATACTCCAGAGTATGACGGATATTTTATCAACCGGAGAAATTATCTTTTCGGAAAACTTGTGAAGAGGAGCGGATGGGGAACAGACTATGTCCTGAGGCTGTTCAAAAGAGACATGGCAAAATATAAGGAAATGAGGGTCCATTCCGAGATCGTTATCAGTTCGGGAAAGGCTGGGAAATTAAGAGAAAAATTTGAACACTATACATACTGGAACTATTTTCAGATCATGAAAAAATATGAGATGTATACAACCTGGGCTGCTGAGGACATGAGAGACAAAGGGGTGAAACCAAGCTTTCTGAACCTGACATTTACACCGTCCTGGAGATTCTTCCGCCACTATTTCCTCCAGAGGGGGTTCCTGGATGGTAAAACGGGACTGATAGTCTCCGGCCTGTCAATGTATTATGTTTTCCTCAAATATGCCAAATTGTGGAAGATGACAAGGACAGAAAAAAGACCATCCCCTCCCGCTATCGGCGAAATCAGGAACAGATATTCCCGTTTGAAAAAAGGCTGGCAAAACAAGTAAGAAATCAGGTTTTATCTTTCAACAATTGATCTGCGAGTTTTACAGCTTCGATCATGCTTCCGGGGTCTGCGATACCTTTTCCGGCTATATCATAAGCTGTTCCATGATCGGGTGAGGTCCTGATAAAAGGAAGTCCAAGGGTAAGATTGACTCCGGAATTTATGTTGTTCAGTTTAAATGGGATCAGCCCCTGGTCATGATATAAAGAAATTACAACCGGATCTTTCCTCTTTTCAGCCTCTATAAATATTGTATCCGGAGGAAACGGGCCTTCTATATTCATTTCTTTCTGAAGTTCTTTGACTGCCGGTTCTATCTCCTCCTCTTCTTCTTTTCCTATCGTACCACTTTCTCCTGAATGAGGATTTAAGCCGCTCATCAGAAGATCAAACTTTTTTCCTGTAAATCTGAAGAGTTCGGAATTAATAAATCTGCAGAAATTCATTATTTTTTCTTTCTTTATTTCGCTGAATATATCTCTCAGCGGTATATGAGTAGTATACAAAGCTACCTTTATTGAATCCGACCAGAAGAACATTGCCCATTTGTTTACATCACATGATTTAACCAGATAGTCGGTATGGCCCATAAATTGATTTCCTGAGCCTATCCATTTTTTCTTCGATATCGGGGCAGTGATAATAGCATATTTCGGATCATTTAATGCAAGCGAGACTGCCTTTTTTACATACATGAAGGAAGGATCATTCCCTTCTGTATTAACTTCGAGAAAAGAGACCTTTTCTTTTACAGGATGCCTTATCTCCTCTAAAACTTCAATGGAATCATCATTGTAATATTTTCGATTTCCCAACAATACAACAGGAATTTGAAGCCGGATCGATTCTAATGATTTTTTTATAATTTCAGGGCCGATTCCATCTGGATCTCCAAGGGTTATCAGGAGGATTCTTCCATCCGGGGCTTTTTCCACTTTGATCTGTTACCCGGAGGCTTTATGAATAAATTTTATAAAATGCTTGAATAAAATAATATTACTTCCATCTTCTTTCTTTATTTTCAAACATCTCTCATCATACCACTCAATAGTACCTGTAATAGATGTGTCATCAATCATCTCAATTATAAGCGATGTTCTATTGTTCATCTGCTTCACATAATAATAACTTTCAGCATGGGTTCTGTATGGTGGTGGTATTTTTTTCTTTGTATCTTTTTTATATATTTTTTTTGCTTCGTTTAAATCCGGTTTAATCAGTTTTCGTATCATTATGGAATTCCAAGATTCAATGAATCATAAATTAAAAAAAATCAAATGTCAATCGGGCTTTTTTCCCTTCTTCCTCTTGCTCCAACCTTTAATAACTCTCTGCCTCCCCCTCGCAACGGCAAGCGAATCCCGGGGCACATTTTCATTTATCGTAGAGCCGGCAGCAACATAACTGTTCTCTTCAATTGTAACCGGTGCAATCAATTCAGTTCCTGAACCGATAAAAACCTTATCTTTTATAATTGTCGGATTTTTATTAACGCCGTCATAGTTACAGGTAATGGTACCTGCACCAATATTCACATCTTCACCGACCGTAGCATCACCTACATAACTGAGATGCATTGCTTTTGATCTTTTGCCGAAAACACTCTTTTTCATTTCAACAAAATTACCGACTTTTGCACCATCTTCAATCTTAACACCACTCCTGAGATGAGAATATGGACCGATCTGAGTACCATTTTTCACTATAGAATCTCTGATAACAGAACCTGGAAGAATAATAGATGAATCTCCAATTTCAGAATTTTCAATATAACAGTTTGGATAAAGCTCAACACCATTACCGATCTTCGATCTCTTGTCCAGGAAAACTCCCCCGGATATTATGGTTCCGGCTCCCACTAATGGGAGTCCTTCAATATAAAAGTTTGAATAATCCCTGAATATAACACCCTTTGAAATGTAATATCGTGCTTGGTACCTTATGATAATGCTCTCAGACAAATCCGGAGATAGTGCAAATAAATCCTCTGAAATATCAAATTGCTCCCGCCAGTAATCAACACTTTCACCCCTTATTAAAAGGTTGGAACTATCAATCTCAGGGATGTTGTTTTTCATTCAATGATCGCTAAAAATTCTTCATTCTCCTGAAGTTCCTGAAGATCCGGCTCATTGTTTGCAATGATCTTGTACTTGTCATCTTTCGCAATAGTTTTCTTCAATAACCCGAGTGCAGCATCAACATCCTCCATCCGAAATGCCAGTAAAGACCTGAGATACATCGAGTATGGAGAATTTATTTTTTTTGTTTCAAGTTTCTTGATTGTTTTTTCAGCCTCAGTGTAATCATCTGTTCCTATATAAAAAAGGAGTTCATTCAGAAGACTATTTTCTGTGTCCGGCTCATTTTTTTTTCTTGATGTCTTTGAATCACAAATGTTCTTGTACGATTTAGCTCTGGCCTGAATTTCAAGGACACTATAGAACTCAGAATCTTTGTATTTTTCAATAATATTTCCAAAATCTATTGCTGCTTCCTTATAATTTCTTTTTGTGAATTTTTTTACTGCCTCAGAGAATTTTTTTGAGATCTCATTGAGTTGACTATCTTCTTTCAGTTTCATAAATGACTCCTTTCCTTACGATATTTTACAACGGATGAGCAAATTTATCAATATTGAATAGAATTATCTCTGTGAAAATTCGTGGAAAATTATATTTTTTACTGGCCTGTCTTGTATCTGTCTGTATAAACACCGACAACTTCGACTCCGGCACCCTTAGCAATATCTATTATACTAAGAACTTCCTTGTAAGATACAGTCTCGTCAGCTTTAACAAAAAGAGGTTTCTTTGAATCTGTCTGATACAGGTCTCTGAGCCTTGTCTCAAGCATTTCTTTTGATATCGGTTCTCTGTTGATAGTGATAGTAAGGTCGCTCTCAATAACAAGAACAAGCGATGAAGACTGAGGTCCTCTTGTTTGCTCCTGGCTTGTTTCAGGAAGTTTAATGTCAATACCCTTTTGCGCAACCGGGGTAATAACCATGAAAATGATCAGTAGTACAAGTAAAATATCACACAGAGGAACCACGTTAGGTTCCGACTTAGCTCCTGCTCCTAATTCAGCACTCATGAAACCTCCTATCTTTGAAGTATTTTCTCAAATATAAGTATACTTGTCAAGCAATAAAATTCAAAAAAAAATTGACAAGTCAACTAGCCTGAATTATATTGACCATATGGTTAAACTAAACGGTTGGTCAAACATCTAAAATGACTTCAAAAGAAAAAATTGTTGAGGCAGCTGTTCACGAATTTTCAAAGGGAGGATATCCCGGAGCCAGAGTAGATAATATAGCAAAAGTAGCTGGAGTTAACAAAGCTATGATTTTCTATTATTTTGGATCCAAAGAGGGGCTTTACAAGTTTATTATAAAAAGCATTATCGGACAATTGATGACTGTTATAAAAAAATCAGGTGGAATTGATCCCGACATCAAACCTGAAAAATTTATTGACAGTTTTCCGGAAAATTATATAAGGTTCTTTTCGGGGAACAGGGATTACCTCAGAATTATCGGTGTAGACCTGATCCTGAATCCCTCAAACCTGAAAGAGGCTCTTTCAGAATTTTTCAATTCGGAGACCCAGCTGGTGCCTCAGAATTTAAAAAGGGCCATTCCGGGATGGTATAAGGAAGGGTTGATCTCTGAAAATGATCCTGTCCATATATTTCTCAATATAATCTCACTTTGCATCTTTCCTCTTATCGTAAAGGTTTTTCCTGAGATAATTTTTAATATTAAACTTGATAATGAAAAATTCATAGAAGATAGAATAAGAAGTACTAAAAATTTACTAAAGAGGGGATTGTTAAAATGAAAAAAAATCTAATTTTTTTTATTTTTGCATTGACGGCAATTACAATTTCAGCAAAGATCCCGATCGAAAAAGCGATAAAAAACGGGATAAAGATAAGCAGTGAGCTCCGGGATAACAGCCTGGAATCAAAGATCCTGAAAGCTGACAACAGAATAAAAAGATCAGCAGGACTCTTGAATATAAACACCTCATTTAATTATCTATACCGGTCTGAGAAGGTGGAGATCAACCTGCCCGATATTCAGGCTGCCCCCGGAATGACCATACCGGGCATGGAGATCAGGGGAGGGACAAACCACACATATGACCTCTCTGTAAAACTAATCCAGCCAATCTTTACCGGTTATACAGTCTCCGGGATGATAAAAACAAATGAACTTCAACAGGCTCTTAACCTCAGCAGGCGAAAATTGCTTGAACTGATGCTGACAGGAAGGATCAAAACTATCTATTTTAACCACCTGTTATTCTCCAGGCAGATCAGTTCCATTACAACACTGGAAAAAAAGATCAGGAATCACCTTGGGAGACTTGAAGATCTGTTCAGAGAAGATCTCGTGGGAAAAAGCAGCATCCTTGAGACCAGGCTTAAATTAAGAGAGATCAGCCTCTCGAAAGAGGAGATCGAAAACACCCTTGATACTCTCACTTCGGTTTTCCTGGAATTAACAGATCACAAGATAGAGGAAATCTCAAAAACTCACAGAGAGAATATAGGGGACAAAAAAAGCTCAATGGAAATCTTCATCAGTGAACACCCTTCACTGAAGCTCCTCTCAGATCAAAAAAAATTGATCAGAGTAAATAAAAAAATCACAAATGGGAAAGACCTTCCTAAGGTGGGAGGTTTTGCCGAGATACACTATGGGATCCCGGGGATCAACTTTCTCGGCGATGAGTGGGGAGTTTATTTTCAGGGAGGGATTTCAGTAAGTATGGAAGTGTTCAATTGGGGAAGGTCAAAGAAAGCGAATTCTATTAATAACCTCAAGCTGGAAAAACTTAAGAACAGAGAGCTGGATTTAACAAGAAGGACAAGATTCAGACTATCAGAATTATTCTCTACTCTGGAGAGCCTGGAGAAAAGGGAAACAACATTTGATGAAATGATAAGGATATCGGAAGAGGAGTCAGACTTGAAAAAAATGTTGTTTGAAGAGAAACAGATATCCAATAAAGATTATCTTGATTCTGTACTTAATGTTGAAAACCTGAGATCTTTGAAAGAGAAAACATCTCTTCAAACTGATCTGATAAAAGTTGAGATCAACACAATGATCGGGAAAAAGGGGGAGAAATGAAAAGCTATATACTACTTTTTTTATTTATTTCTATCTTATACGGCTGCAATGGAGGAGACGAAAATATTATCAAGGCTCCCGGGATCGTCGATGGTGAAATTATTACAATGAAATCAAAGGTTGCCTCATCAATTGAAAAGATATACGTAAATGAAGGTGATGAGATAAAGTCAGGCGATCTTCTTGCCGGACTGGATTCGCGAGTGATAAAGAACAAATTAAAAGATGTTGAATTAAACCTGGAAGCTACAGGGATAAATTCTGAAAAACTAAAAAAGAAAAAAATATTGATAAATGAAAACCTGGGATACCTGAAACGGCAAGTAAGCAGGTTTGAAAGACTGAGTAAAAAAAGATCAATTTCGGGAGACGATCTGGAAAAAGTTAAAATAAAACTTCTGGAGTCAGAAACTGCACAATATGAACTTATAAAATCACTGGAAGGACTTGAGGTTCAGAAAAAAGTACTCGAGAATAAAAAAGAATATCTGGAGATCATTCTCGAAGACTACATCCTCGAATCCGGAGTTGATGGCTTTGTAATGGAAAAATTCATATCCTTGGGTGAGAACATTTTCCCGGGGATGCCGATGTTTGACATTCTTGATAAGAATTCTCTTTTCATTGAAATATTTCTTGAAGAGAAAGAACTCCCCAGGATCAGGAACGGGGGTGAAGTGAGAATAATTGTGGACGGGGCAGAAGAAAAAAACCTGACTGGAATTGTTTCCGAGATCGGGAGAAAATCAGAATTTTCTCCCAGATATGTTATTTCTGAGATCGAAAGAAAATCTCTTCTGTTCAAAGTTAAGATTAGAGTAAAAGAAAATATCGGGATCTTTAAAATTGGGATGCCTGTTACTGTTTTAATAAAGAAAAATATTGAGTAAAAGGCAAAACTGAAAAAGTGAATAATCTCATATGATCAGATTAGAACAAATATCCAAATCTTTCGGGAAGATCCAAGCTCTTTCGAAACTTTCTGTTACATTTCCCAAGTCCAGGATAACAATTATAGCCGGAGCTGACGGTTCGGGTAAGTCGACGATCCTGAGGATAATGCTCGGGCTTGTCAAAGCTGATTCCGGCAAGATCTTTTTAAAAGAGGACCTGATAAGAAACGACTTTTCAAAAATCACGGGAATATCCGGATATATGCCTGAAAGGTTCTCTCTATATACAGATCTTACCGTCGAGGAAAATCTGAATTTTTTTGCAGATATAAACAATGTCCCTTTCCAAAGAAAAGAGAGATTAAAAAACATTCTTCTTGAAAAAACCGGAATGATAAAGTTCAGGAACAGAAAGGCAGGAGACCTTTCGGGAGGAATGAAACAAAAACTCTCTCTCTCTACGATCCTCCTTTCTTCACCTGAGATAGTAATTCTGGATGAACCTACAACAGGAGTTGATCCTCTGTCAAGAATAGAATTTTTCAGGATAATTGAGTCACTGAAGAATGAGGGAAAAACAATAATAATTTCGACTCCTTATCTTGATGAAGCTGAGAGCGGTGATTTTATAATATTCTTAAAAAATGGAAAAATACTGAAAAGAGGGGACATTAATGATCTGAAAGATAATGTCCCCTTTAAATTGATCCGGTTAATACCGGAAAATAATATTTTTGATGTAATGAATGACTTGAAAAAGAGAGGGGATGTTCATAAGAATTTTTTTATAAAGGGGAAATATTTAAATTTTATCGGCGATCCCGAAAGTAGTATTTTAAAGGGGATAAGAGGATCTGAGGTTTCAGAAGAGAAGCCGGGGCTCGAAGATATCTATATGTATTATGAGAGGAAAGGGATATTTGAAAATAGTGACGGATCGATATGAACGAAAATATTATTGAAGTCAGGGAACTGAAGAAAAAGTTCGGTGATTTCATTGCAGTAAATTCTATAAATTTTGGAGTCAGGAAAGGTGAGATCCTCGGGTTCCTCGGGCCGAATGGGGCCGGGAAGACCACCACTATAAAAATGATAATGGGGCTTCTGAGTATAACTTCCGGAGATATTATTATTGACGGGATCAATCTTGCAAAATCAAAGGAAGTGAAAGAAAAACTCGGGTATATGTCACAAAAGTTTTCACTCTACCCGAAATTGAGTGCAATTGAGAATATTGAATTTTTTGCCGGAATTTCAGGACTGGGGAAGAAGAAAATAAAGAGTAAAATAGATGAACTGCAAGATATTGTTCAAAAAGATCTTCTGGACAGGAGCGTGGATAAACTACCACCGGGTATAAAACAGAAAGTTGCTTTGTATGCTTCACTGATCCCCGACCCGGACATTTTACTTCTCGATGAACCAACATCCGGCGTTGATCCTGAAGTGAGAAGAAATTTCTGGCAGGAAATTTATAATATAAAAAAGAGGGGGAAAACAATTCTTGTCACAACACATAACCTTGATGAAGTAGAATATGCAGATAGAATTGTGATCCTCCACAGGGGGAACATAATAGTTGAAGGTGAACCGTCAGAACTTATCAGGGAACATGGGGTCGACTCTGTTGAGACCCTGTTTAAAGAGGCCGTGAGGGATTATGAAGGGAATTAAACCGGTAACGAGAAAAGAGCTTTATCATATTTTCAGAGATCCCAAGAGTCTTATAATAATATTTTTAATGCCTGTAATTATGATATTCCTTTACGGGTATGCGATATCATTCGATCTTAATAATATTAATATCGGTATCCTTGATTATTCCGGGAGTGAGATATCAGGGAAGTTTATCGGGAAATTTCTGCACAATGATTATTTCACACGTGTTGGATTAAAAAGTGGGGAACATCAGTCCTTGGGCACCTATGAAAAGAAACTGAAAGCTGGAGAGATCGATGAAATAATAATAATTCCTTCCGATTTTTCAAAAAAAGTCAGGAGTGGTATCCCTGTAGAAGTGGGATTCGTTATAGATGGTTCTGATTCCAACACTGCAAATATAATTTATCAATACAATGAGATGGTGATATTTGATTTTCTCGAAGAGTATCAGAATATCCGGGATATATTCAAGGTCAACACAAAAATATATTTTAATCCGGAATTAAAGAGTGCATACTTTTTTATTCCAGGCCTGATTGCTGTTCTTTTACTTATGATCTCCGCACTTCTTACATCTCTAAGCATATCCAGGGAGAAAGAATCGGGATCGATAGATCTGATATTTATTTCTCCGGTCAAGTCTTACGAGATAATTATAGGAAAAACAATTGCTTATGTTTTTGTCGCTTTTGCAGTGGAGTCGATCATTCTTCTATTCAGTAAGTTCTGGTTCGGGATACCTATTAAAGGTAACCTCCTGGTCCTTTTCGGATTCTCACTTATTTATATATTTACCGGTTTATCACTCGGCATTATGATATCCATAACCACTCCTGATCAAAAGACATCAATGCTGGGAACACTGCTGGTAACAATGCTCCCTTCGATAATGCTATCTGGATTTATCTTTCCCCTTACCTCACTTGCTGAACCCCTTCGGTTAATATCGAATATCATCCCGGCCACCTATTTTCTCAAGATCATCAGGGGAGTAGTACTTAAAGGGGCGAGTGTTTCAGATTTTCTTTTTAACGGATTAATACTTCTCCTGATGAGTGTAATCTTAATATTTCTTGCGGTAAGGAAGTTCTCAAGGATGAGGAGAATAGCAGGATGAAAATATTATATCTGATAAAGAAAGAATTCCTTGAAATTTTCAGACAGAGAGAATTGCTGTTCATGATGCTGATCGCCCCAGTATTTCAATTAATACTCCTCGGATACATAGTTACAACAGATATAAAAAATGTTCCTGTCGGGATAATTGATCTTTCAACAGGAACGTCCACTTCAAGGATAATAAACCGGATCGCAGGATCAGGGCTTTTCGACATAAAAAATATATCAAGAGTGAACAGAGATTCAGTTAACGAATTGAAGAAGGGTGATGTTAAGGCCATAATTGTTTTTCGTGATCCTGTAAAGACAGGGAGATCAATTCCACGGTACCCGGAAATACAGATCCTCCTTGATGGTGCTGATTCGAATTCATCCGGAATAGCTGCAGGTTACTTTAACGGTATTATAAAGAATTATATCCTTGATGACATTGAATCGCTGGGAATAGCTCCTATTGTAAAAAGTAAACCGCTCATCAGGTTCAATCCCGAGCTGCGAAGTATCAATTATATGGGACCGGGAATTGTAGCTGTGTTATTGACGATTATTACACTTTTTATAACATCCCTATCAATTGTAAGGGAAAAGGAACAACAAACGATCGATACTCTCCTGATATCAAGGCTGCGCCCTTATGAAATATATATCGGAAAAGCACTTCCCATGGGTATTGTCGGGCTTCTTAATATGTGTATAGGTGTTCTTGTTGCAGTATTGTGGTTCGACATTCCGGTAAGGGGGAATTTGTTTTATCTGCTCCTTTCAGCGATCATATATTTAATGGCGATCCTCTCCTATGGAATGCTTATATCAATATTCTCATCATCTCAACAACAGTCTCTTTTTTATTCCTGGTTCTCTATTATTACTTTTATCCTCCTTTCAGGACTGTTCACTCCACTGGAGAATATCCCGGTCGGGTTGAAATGGCTCGTTAAGATCAATCCCCTGAGTTATCTTGTGAAGATCATAAGGGAAATATTTCTCAAAGGTAACGGGATAGAACAATTCTACGGTGACCTTCTTTCCCTTGGATTAATAGCATTTGTTATCTCCTCTATCTCCATTTTCAATTTTAAAAAATTCATCAGCAAATAATGTATAATAATTAAAAGCAGGCCTGAGAATATGACATATTATTTTTGCAACTTTTATATAATTACCCGTGTCTAATAAGTGTAAGATGAATGAACTTATTGAAAAACTGAAAGCAAAGGATGAGTGGGCACTTAAAGAGGTAATGAAAATGTACAAAGGCCAGATATTTAATTATCTTCTCCTTATGCTCGGTAACAGAGAGCAGGCGGAAGAATTGACCCAGGATACATTTGTAAGGGTATATTTCAAAGCAGGCTCATTAAGAACTGAAAATCTGAAAGCATGGATATACAAAATTGCTACTAACCTGGCTCTGTCCCATTTCAGAAAGAGGAGAATAAAAAACCTTTTCTCACTCGGGGATATCAATGAAATACATTATTCTTACGACCAGAAACTCGGGGACAACATAATAATTGAGGAGGCTTTGACCCTCCTCCCTGAGAAGTACAGGATACCGCTGATCATGAAGGAAGTTGACAACTTTTCTTTTGAGGAAATGTCAGACATTCTTCAGAAGCCGGTAGGAACTCTTAAGTCTCTTGTATTCAGAGGCAAGGAAAAAATGAGAAATAAACTTGAAGTACAGCTTGGAGGAAACAATGGCTAGCAGGGAAAATATTTTTAAGGATTATATAAGGGCGGAACATCCCGGTGAGGATTTTGAAGATTCTGTATTCAGAAAGATCAAAAAGAAAAAAAGACAGAGGACTGTAATAGTTTCCACTCTCGGAACTTTCCTTCTCGGAGGATTCCTGTTCATTTCCGGAACTTTGTTCTTCCCGGGGAATAGCGATCCGTTGTTCACCAAAGCAGAGAACGGCATCAGGGAAGACGTCACAATTACAGACTATGTGACATTTGCCGCTTCAGATGAGTCCAACAACTATGTGATAGAACAGGTGGGGAACTTTGAAGAATCAGGTACAATTTAGGAGGTAACCGATGAAGAAAATATTGTTTATAGTATATATGATCCTGATTTTCCTGTTTATCAGCTTAAACAGCGCAGAGACTGAAAACAGATCCGACAGTGATATAAAGAAAGCCCTGAAGAGAATATCTCCATCTGTTGTGAAGGTTGTAACACAAAACCACAGGAGATATATTGCTACAGGAGTTGCAATTAAATCTGACCTTGTATTATCTAATATGATGGTCCTCGGACACCCTTTCGACAGGATATACATAGAAACAGCGAAAGGGAAGACCCACGATGTAACTATAGTAGGCAAAGACAAAAATTCATCACTTATCCTGCTTAAAACAAAAAGAAAGGTTCTAAAGGCGATTAAACGGGGAAAACTACCCGAAACCGGAGAATGGGTAGGCCTGGTAGGTGTATTTTATAAACAATTCCCTTTCCTTAACCAGGGGATAATAAGCGGCTCCAGCAGTAATGATCTCATTCTGAGTGCAACAGTTGCTCCAGGTTCAACCGGAGGTGCTGTGGTTAACAGGAAAGGTGAATTCGTTGGAATAATTAGAGGAGTTTTCGGATATAAATTCTTCCCTCAATATACTTTCAAGGATAACCATTCTGAACTGAAGATCGCCTCATCAGTCAGGGGCGGCAATGACCTTTGTTATGCTATTCCGTCAGAGAGGGTGTTCCGGATTGCAAAGGATCTCGAAGATTTCGGCCATGTTAAAAGAGGATGGCTGGGAGTAAGTATTATCAGCTCTGGAAAAGGATTTGTGATGGTTGACAATGTTGTTAAAAGCTCCCCTGCAGAGAAGGGAGGGATCCTGAAAGGCGACAAGATCATTGATATTTCGGGGAAAAACATAAAAACTCCCGGGCACTTATCTGAAAGTATAAAAATGCTGAGGCCCGGTAATAAAATAGTTGTATCACTTGACAGGAACGGGAAACAATTAAAGGTGAATGTAAAACTGGCAGAACTTAAACTGAGAGATAACAAACTTATCAGGATCAAAGAGAAAAAATTATCTGACAGAATGTCAAGAATGCCTGAGTTCATCGAGTCAATGCCAAAGATCAAGAACTACACTTTTGAGTTCTCCGGATCACTCGGCCTTGGAGTTGACGTTATCCCTCTGACCCCGGAACTTGCAAAGGAATTCAAAGTTAAATCTGGGAACGGACTCCTGGTATCAAAAATAAATCTGCAGAACAATCCCGATAACACACAACTCAAAATCGGAGATATTCTGATAAATTCTAACGGTATTAAACTGACAAAGATTTCCGATCTTGCGAAATCCTTAAGCCAGATAAAACCAAAAGATAAAATAAAGATAAAACTGATCAGAAAAGGAAAAATGATCGAATCAGTGGTTACTCCTTCCATTCTCAGTTACAAGACCCGACTTCTGGATGAGTTTAAAAGAAAATTCTTCGATGCCAGATTCTGGATGGAGAAGCAACAGCAATTACGGATGAAAGAGGAACTGGAAAAGCAGAGGGAAATAAAACTGAAAGAAGAAGCGCTCTTAAAAAAAGGGGACCGGAAGCTTCATGAAGAACGGGACAGAAGAAGGAAAGAACGCCTGGAAAAATACAAATTGGAAATAGAGCATCTTATTAAAGAGAAGAAAGCCATCGAAGAAGAGCTTAAGAGAATAAAAAAGAAAGAAGATGATCCTGGAAGGCCGTCAGCCTGACAGCCTTCCCCTATGGATCAGAACTATCCCTTTATCAGATCATCAAGTTTATTCTCAACTATCTCAACATGCCCCTTCACTTTTACAGAACTCCAGGAATGGGCAATTTTTTTATCAGGCGAAATTATAAAAGTGGATCTTACGACACCGAAATATTCTCTGCCATAATTCTTTTTTAACCGCCAGACACCATATTTTTCAAGAGCATCATGATCAGGGTCACTTAGAAGTGTTATTGTCAGATCTTTTTTTTCAATGAAATTTTTATGACTCTTAACTGAGTCGGGGCTTACACCCAGCACTTCAACACCTTTTTTCTGAAAGTTCTTTTTAGCACCGGAAAATTCTATGGCTTCGGTCGTACATCCCGGAGTATTATCTTTGGGATAAAAATATAAAACTATCCATTTCCCCTTTAAACTACTCAGATTAAAATCATTATCATTGTGATCTTTTATTTTAAAATCGGGAGCGTTATCTCCCTTTTCAAGTTTTTTATCCATTATTTTCTCTCCTTAATATAACTGTCAAGGTTATCATATCCCCGCATCCAATTCAAGAATCGCCAAAAGGTGTCTGTCCCCTTTTGATGTGAGGTAGGGAGTATTGATTTGACATAAGTAACCGGATTGTTAACAATTTATCATCAACCAGGACGGTTTTGATTATTAAGGAGAGGGAATGAGAAAATTATTGATTGTTTTGCTCATCTTTATTGGAGTTCTGTCTTTGTGGGGAGAAAATCAAAAGAGTTTTAAGATGGGAAAATGTGAGTGGCTCACGGAAGAGAATACTTTTGAGGAAGTAATTGATATCGCAAGATCAGTAAAAAAACCGGTACTTGCCGTTTTTTCTGCTGAATGGTGCGCTCCATGTCAAATGGTGAAAAAAACTGCTTTTAAACACCATGAGTTCAAAGAAGTTGCAGACAAGGCCGTTCTTTTATACATTGAGCAGACGACTAAAAAAGGGATGACCTATAACAAGAGATTTAATATTATTTCATTCCCGACATTTAAGATCTTTTCAACTGAAGGGATCATGCTTGATACGGGAAGGCCGGAGAGGAGTGCAAAGGGATTTTCAAAATGGGTTGATGAAGTGATGAGCGGAAGGAATTTTTATGCTATGTCCAAAAAACTGGAAAAAAATCCCAACGACAGAGAAACACTTTTAATTATAACTAAAAAGATGGGCCGGGGTGAAGTGAAGAAACAAATAGAATATTTAAAAAAAATAATAGTATTAAATCCGGATTTCAACGACAAACTAACAAAAGAAGCATATGAAGCATTAGCATTGTTTATACACAACGGTTACCCTTATGGAGAAAAACCTGAAAAGAAAGAGTCATATCGAAAAGAAAACAATCCAATATATGAAAAAATTCTAGAATCATATTATCCTGATAAATTCGAATATTCTCTGAAAGGGAATTCCGGAATATCTACTATTATCGAATGGTATATAAAAACTGGTAATTATGAAAAATCCGAATATTATTTTAAGGATTTTATAAAAAGAAGAGGTGAATTGCTTGATCCTTTAAAAGATATGAAGGTTATTTCCGGTGGAATCTCAAGTTATATGTACTCGGGTGATTTGAAGTCCGGGGAAATTTGGATAGATTATTCTATAGAAGCCCTTAAAAACAATCCGGAATTAAAAGAATCAAGAAATTTTTATACTTACTTTGCACGGATTCCAATTGCAATAATGCAGAGTGCGAAAAAATTGTTTAAAAAAAAGGAAGTGAAAAAAGGGAAAAATTTAATTTACTCCTTCTATAAAAAAGAAAAATTCTGGGAGCACTTGCCCAGGCAGCATACCGGTTTTTATTATAACAGTTTCGCCTGGACTATTTATGAAGCAAAGCTCTCTGATAAAAAAACTATTGAGATCGCAGAAAATGCTTTAAAACTTTATAAAAATATTCAAACTATGGATACTCTGGCTTCGGTATATTATCAATTGGGAAATTTTAAAAAAGCAATTGCTATTGAGAAAGAAGCACTAGAAATTGCAAAAGCGGAAAAAGATAAAGAAGAGTTGAGAAAAAAAATCACAAAATGGGAAGCGGTGCTTAAAAAGAAGTAAAAAAATAATCATGAAGTTGTTGGTAGTGATTGCTTAGGAACACGGTATTTGTTAAACTTTTAAATTATTCAAAGGAGTATTTTATGCTTACTTTTATTGAGTCTATCGTCTTTTTAATAATGCTTGGGCTGACCATCGTGTTTTTCTTCATTCCGCTGATTCGCATTTTCAAATTGGTGAAACTGGGGCAGAAAGAAAAAAGGTTCAACAATCCTGTGAAGAGGGTATTAGATGCAGTAAGTTCATTCTTTTTGCTTCTATGTTCAATAAAAAAAGAGAGGATTTTTGCCGGTGTGGCACACATCTTTTTATTATACGGATCTTTAACTTTCGATACGATATCTGTTTATCATATCCTCGAGGGATTTAATAAAAACATTCATCCGGCAAATATTCATGTAATAATAGCCGACCTCATTTCGATCGGGGTCCTCCTTGCAACCCTGTTCTTCATTATTAAACGTTATGTGATCAGGAAGTCTTCTTATACTTACGGGACTTTTGAATCACCGATCATATATGCTTTATTGATCACTGTAACACTGACATTTCTCCTTTATGAAGGTGCTTCGATAGCATTCCATTCGGGTAGAGATAGTGTGGCTTTTGTCGGAAATATAATTGCAGGATGGCTCCCTTCATCATACTTGTTCCTTAAGATATCCTGGTGGCTCCATATTCTGAATGTATTTGCCTTTATACTATATGTTCCACGTTCGAAGTATATGCATATGTTCATGGGGCCGTTAAATATCGCTTTTAAAAGTGAAAGATCCACTTCCTATATTAAAACGGTAGATCTTGAAACTGCGGAAAGTTTCGGGATTACTGCATATCAGGATATGTCCTGGAAGGATCTTTTTGACGGTTTTGCATGTATTGACTGCGGCCGCTGTACCGATTATTGTCCTGCAGCTCTATCCGGTAAAGAGTTATCTCCAAAAACTATAATTACAAAAATGAGGGACGACCTCCTAATTGAAGGAGCAAAGAAACTGAAAGACCCGGACTATCAGATCCCTCCCCTTATGGACAGAGTGTTCATTGATGATGAGATATGGAGTTGCACGACCTGTGGAGCATGCATGGAGGTGTGCCCTGTTCTGAACGAGCATATTCCGAAGATCATAGGGCTGAGACAGAGCCGTGTATTAATGGAGGCAAAATTTCCTGAAGTATTCAATCAATTTTTCAAGAATCTTGAGACCAATAGCAACCCCTGGGGTTTCGGATCTTCAACAAGGGGAGAGTGGACACAGGGACTTGATGTCAAAAAAGCTTCTGAAGTTACCGATGCAGAGATCCTTTATTGGGTGGGATGTGCAGGCTCTTTTGATGACAGGAACAAAAAAGTAACTCAGGCGATGATCACTATTCTCAATAAGGCCGGCATCAATTATGCAGTACTCGGAAGTGAGGAAAATTGCTGCGGCGATCCTGCAAGGAGAGCTGGAAATGAATACCTTTTTCAAATAATGGCTACCCAGAACATTGAAACTCTTATGAGATACAAATTTAAAAAAATAATAACAACATGCCCCCATTGTTTCAGTACTTTCAGGAATGAATATGATGATGTGGCAAAATTGACGGGAGTTGAATTTGAGATGCCTGAAGTAGTGCACCATTCCGAATACATCAATGAGCTGATCAGCGAAGGGAAAATAAGTATAAAAAAAGAGGACACAAAAACAATTACCTATCATGATCCGTGCTACCTCGGACGCCATAACAATGTCTATGAACAGCCCCGAAATGTAATAAAAAGTACCGGGTTGAAAATAAAAGAGATGAAGAATAGCAAAAGTCACAGTTTCTGCTGCGGCGGCGGTGGAAGCCTTATGTGGGCGGAAGAGGATCAGGGCGAACGGATCAACCATGTAAGGACCAGGGAGATACTGGAAACCGGAACAGATACAGTCTGCACTTCATGCCCTTATTGTACAACAATGCTTTCAGATGGAATAAAGGATAAAGAGAAAGAAGATCAGGTCAAAGTAAAGGACCTCGCAGAGATAATCGTTGAAAATATAGTCTGACTATAGTTTTTTATCCGGTCAGAGGGAGACCATTTCTACTTTATCGATCTCTTTTTTCAGGAAGATCTCCCCTACCTTCTTGAACCGTTCCGGAAAGTCTGTAACGTAGAACTCATCATCTCCGTTGGAAGATCCGGAAATTTTCCTCCAGCCCAGTTTCTCAAGTATTGAGTTGGTCCTCTCAGCCATTACTTCTGCTGAATCAATAAGGGTGATCCCGTTCCCGAGAACCCTGCTAATAGCATCCTTAAGGAGAGGATAATGGGTGCATCCAAGCACAAGTGTCTTTATCCCTTTCTCTTTAAGAGGGAGGAGATACTCCTGAATAACAAGATCTGTCACTTTGTGATCTATCCACCCCTCCTCAACGAGAGGCACAAACAGAGGGCAGTCCTTTGATATGATTTTTGCATCAGGATCTTTTTCGAGTATAGATCTTTCATATGCTCCGGAGGAAATTGTAGCCGATGTTCCGATTACCCCTATTTCCTTTTCCCCATTTTCCACTGCTGCTTCAGACCCCGGATCGATCACTCCGAGGACAGGTATATCAAGAATATTCTGAAGGTGGGATACTGCATATGAAGATGATGAATTACAAGCTATTACAATTATTTTTACACCCTTTTCGATCAAGAATCTAGAATTATCTTCAGAAAATTTTATTATCGTATCGGGAGATTTTGTTCCATAAGGAAGATGCGCCGTGTCTCCAAGATATATTACTTTTTCCCCGGGCATTTTTTTCTTTATGGCTTTGTAGACCGTAAGCCCGCCTATTCCGGAATCAAATACTCCTATTGCTCTGCTATTCATCGTCTGAAGTATTTGTAATCCGGATTATAAGGGTTTTCAAGATCAAGATGGCCGGATAACGTTTTATATTCATTGCCGGCGACAAGGATCTTCACCTTTTTAATTTCCTTGAAATTGTAGCAAAGATTGTCAACAAAGAAGTAGATAAACTCTATCTCACCTCTGGATCCCCCTGGGAAATTAATTATAAGCTCTTCATTGAAATCAAGCACAGCCATCTGCTTATCGCCAATATAAAAAACACTCTGAAGTCTTGTCTGTTCAGGGAATGGAGAAATAAAGTTCGAAGATTCATTCATCATGAGATCGAGAAAATTTTTCAGAAATTCAATCCGGTCTTCTTTTTTTTCAATCTCATACTCTTTCGGTAAAAAAAGAGAAGATCTGTTTGTCAAAAAGAAAATTTTCACCTTCTCAAGTTCAGGAGCTGTTTCTTCTAAAACCTCATTATCACCTTTTTTGTCTTCTATCGCTCTTTTAAATGTACCACTTGAACTGAGATAGATTATCAGCGATGTGACAAAAAATATCACCGCGAGGCTTATCAGTATATATATTATCTTTTTGTTCATTTAAAGGTTGAATTATAATAATAGATAAATTTAGAAACACCGGTATAGATAGAGCCTGCTACTTTATCGAGAAAAGAATCATCCCGCAACCTGTTCTCTTCATACTTATTTGAAACAAATGCTATCTCTATAAGAACTGCAGGCATTGAAGCTCTCATCAAAACCCTGAAGGGTGCCTGTTTTACACCTCTGTTCTTTGTGTTGAGCAGAATATTCAATTCATCCTGAATATATTCCGCCAGGCGGCTTGATTCCCGTATGTGTTCCGTCTGAGCCATACTCCACAGTATCATTTTGAGATCATCATCTTCAGGCACATCATCCATCCCGTTAAAAGAACTATTTTCCTTCATTGCTAATTGGCTTGAAACTTTATCGGTTGCTTTCAGGCTTACAAAATAGGTTTCCGGACCCCGAGCCGATTTCCTGTATGACGAGTTTACATGGATGGAAAGAAAGAGTTGAGCATTCTGATTGTTTGCCTTTGCAACTCTGGAATCGAGAGCAACCTCTACATCAGATTCGCGTGTCATTACAATTCTTATGCCCAATTCCCGCTCAATAATTTTTTTCAGCTTATTACTTACTTTCAGAGTTATACTTTTCTCTTTTGTATCTTTAACTCCAACAGCACCAAGATCACTACCACCATGCCCCGGATCTATACAGATAACACCAATTGATGAACGCTTTTTCTTCACTGTTCTGATCTCGGAGGAATCTGATCCATACTCATTCTGATTTTCTTCACTTTCCGTTACCGCAGGAGCGGGCTCACTGCTTCCGGTTTTCCTATTGACATCAAAAACCACCCTGAAAGGGTCATTGAGAACAAATGTTTTCAGAATATCAAATCTTTCAGATCCCTTCACTTTTATTCCGGGATCCTCTCCATTGGTTATATTTTCAACCCTGATTAAAAGTTCAGAACCGGAAAGATCAGATCTGAGCAATATATTCCCCGGCTTATCTTTTACAAAGAGAGTGAGATCTCTTTCAGATCCCCTTTCCATAACATAGGAGAAACGGCTGTCGCTTTCAAATACAACTCTTGTAAAATCATTGTGATCGAAAGTTCTGACCTTAATTGAAAGTGGAAATATATGGACGGCTATAATTAATATATATGTTAAGAAACAATAAAACTTCTTCATCTATTCCGGTCAACTGGAGGCGGCGGGAGTTGAACCCGCGTCCAATAAGGACTCAATCAAAGTTTCTACAGATATAGTTTGTTTTTTCATGCCCCGCGAATATGAAAACAAACAAAAAGCCCCGCGGGAGTCTTTATTAAATTTTCGTCCGCATCGGAGTCAAAGACATCTCCGGACAGCTTATCCTGCTAAGTGACGCCCCGATAACCCTGCAGGATCAGGAAACCAGAACGGCAGCATTAGTTATGCTGCGAGTGCAAAATCGTTTGCATTTCTTTTTTTTGAGTACTTTAATGAGTTGCTCAGCTCAACCTGCAACTTTGACATAATCAATACTGTCGAACCCATTTCGCCCCCGAAATGGGAAATGGCGGGGCCGACGAGACTCGAACTCGCGGCCTCTGGCGTGACAGGCCAGCGTTCTAACCAACTGAACTACGACCCCGCTCAAAAAGATTGGGCGATAGAGGACTTGAACCTCTGACCCTCGGCGTGTAAAACCGATGCTCTTCCAGCTGAGCTAATCGCCCTACCCAGATTACAAGATACAATATTTCTAAAGTTATGTCAATAGTATCTGCTCTTCACAAATACAAGAAAATGATGTTGAAAATCAAATTTTTATAACGGATAATATAAAAAAGGAGTCAATATGAAGAGAAGAGAATTCATTAAAACTTCTGTTGCAATAACTGCGACAGCAGGGATTTCAGGTTTGCCGCTATTATCTTCGGGCGGGGTTGACCCGGTATCGAAGGTGACCGGAGAATCACCTTACGGAATAACAAAAAAGGGCGTAGAGCTCATAGGCGGAATGAAAAAATTTATCAGCAAACAGGACATAGTAATGATAAAACCGAATATCGGCTGGAACAGAAAAGTGGAACATGCAGCTAACACCAATCCTGAAGTACTTAAAGCAGTAATAGAGATGGCCTTCGATGCAGGGGCAAAAAAAGTTATTGTAATGGATAATAGTTGCCATAAATCCGAGGACACTTATAGAAGAAGCGGAATAAAGGAAGCTGTTGAAAAAAGTGGTGCCGAGATCAGGTTTTCTGATGAGAACAGACTGGTAGTTCACCCTTTCAATGGGGAAAAGCTTAAAAAATGGCCCGTTTTCAGGGATCACCTTGAAGTTGATAAGTTCATCAATGTTCCGATACTCAAACATCATTCCAGTTCAGGACTCACGATTGGAATGAAAAATCTGTACGGTATCCTCGGCGGCAGGAGAGGGAAACTCCACCGGAATATGGGTGAGAACATAGCCGATCTGGCTAACGGATTTAAAACGGACCTTACAATTGTTGATGCCTACAGAATTCTTACAAAGAACGGCCCGGTAGGAGGAAGACTAAGTGATGTGGAACTCAAAAAAACAGTGATCTGTTCTAAAAATATATTTGAAGCTGATGTTGTTGCAGTAGATCTCTTTGGGAAAAATATTGACGAAATCCCCTTCATTGATGCAGGATTCAGACGCGGTATGGGGCAAAAAGACATAAGTAAGATCAATATAAAAACTTTTGTGATCTGAGTTAAAATGATTTCAAAATATCCAAAAAAAAAACTGACCCGTATTTTTTTTCAGGTGGTTTTTCTTGTTGTTTTTTTCTGGCTTCTGATCAGAACAGGCGCAGCAGCAACTGAAACGTTTAAATACTCAGATTATTTTTTCTATTTTGACCCGTTATTGCTGATCATAAACCTGTTTTCAACCCATACTATAATCAATCTTTTTCTATTGTCACTGATACCTCTAGCTCTCACCATGGTATTCGGCCGTTTTTTCTGCGGATGGGTATGCCCTATGGGGACGATCCACCATTTTTTTTCATGGCTGTTCCGCCGGGGGGAAAAAAAAGCTGAAGAGGTAGAGCACAAATTAATGAAACTGAAATATGTGATCCTGACACTCATCCTGATCATGGCCCTTTTCGGAACAAATATCGGAGGATGGCTGGACCCGTTCTCAATTTTGACCCGCAGCACTTCCATCGCTGTCAGCCCTTCAGCAAATTACCTTATCGAGGAAACATTTAAGGAGGGAGCAGAAGAATCGGGGATCATCGCCAAAGGGTTGAAACCGGCATATGAATTTTCAAAAAAAAATATACTCCCTAATAAACCAAGAAAATATCTGCAGTCAGTTTTTATAGGGATCATTTTTTTCCTGTTAATTGCAGCAAATTTTTACAAGAGAAGATTCTTCTGCAATTATTTATGCCCACTGGGAGCTTTATATGGACTCTTTTCCAGATTCAGTCTTCTTAACCTTGATGTGGATAAAGGGAGTTGTAAAAAGTGTAATGTCTGCTCTTCTGATTGCACTTATAACGGGAGCCCGTATCAGGATTATATGAAGTCTGAGTGTATGGTCTGTTATAATTGTGAAGATTCCTGCCCTCCTGATTCAATTAATACAAAATTCAGATTTCCTGTAAAAGGTAGTGTAAATAAGATCGATCTTGGAAGGAGACGGATCACCGGATCATTAATTTCAGGGATCTTTTTCGCTTCTCTGCCGAGGATTGCCGGTACATCAAAATCCCGGACACACAATTTCGAAAGACCTCCCGGATCAGTCTCTGAAGTTGATTTTCTGGATAGATGTATCAGGTGCGGAGAGTGTATGCAGGCTTGCCCGACCAACTTTATTCAGCCGGCACTCTTTGAAGCCGGTATAGACGGGCTGTGGACTCCGATACTGGAACCGTTAACAGGATATTGTGAGTACGAATGCAACAGATGTACTCTGGTGTGCCCGACAAATGCAATTGAGACACTTAGCCTGGAAGACAAAAAGAATTTTAAAATAGGCATAGCGGTAGTGGTAAAAGACAGATGCTACACCTATGCGGACGGATACAATTGTGCTGTTTGTGAAGAGCATTGCCCGGTCCCTGACAAGGCAATCCGTTTCAGAGAAGTAGATGTATGGAACTTTGAAGGTAAGCTTGTGAAGGTAAAACAGATCTATGTGGTCCCGGATCTTTGTATCGGTTGCGGAATATGTGAAAATGTCTGCCCTAGAGCTGATGCTCCCGGAATCGTGAATTCAGCAGAGGAAGAGCAGAGGGAATTCGACTATTAAGTAAGTTACTATTTTACTTTTAAGATTATCAGTGTGCAGTCGTCAGTCGGTTTGATATTCCCGCTGAATTTGAACATCTCTTTGTAGATACCCTCATTTATTTCAGCTGCAGTTTTATCTTTTTTCTTCTTTATATAGTCGATCATCCTTTGGACACCAAACTCTTCACCATCCGAATTTTCTATTTCGGGGACCCCGTCGGTAAATGCGGCAATAATATCCCCGGGTTTTAGTGAAAGTTTCTCTTTTTCATAACTGGCATCATTTGTGAATCCTGTAAGGAATCCCCCTTTAGACAAAGGATAGGATTTTTTACCTGAAATAAGGATCGGCTCAATGTGTCCTGCATTTACATAAGAGACACTCCTCTTCTTGTCTTCAATGACCATCCAGAATATTGTTATAAACCGGTTTCCTCTTGTAAAATCATATATAAGTGAATTCGCTTTTGAAATGAAATCTTCAGGTTCGGAAAAATAGAGTTCGTTCATTGTATTAAAAACAGCCTGAGAGGATGCAGCTAAGAGAGCAGCGGACAACCCTTTTCCCTCAACATCTGCGATCAGCACCGGGGTCTTCCCGTCCCTCTCCTTCAAAATATCATAATAATCACCGCCAACACTATTGATCGGCTCATATTTAACGGCAATATCAAAATTTTTGAATTCAGGTATACCTTGAGGCAGGAGTGATAACTGGATATCCTTCGCAATACTGATCTCATGCTCCATCTTCTGCTTCTCGATCATTTTGGATATCATAAAACTGTTCTCGATCGCGATCAAAGTGAATCTTGAAAGGAAGAGGGAAAAATCAAGATCATCCTGGTTAAGACTCAGCCTGTTGAATTTTAACCCGAGCCCAAGGACCGTTTTCTTGGTCCCGTTCTCAGACAGGTTGATCAGATGGGCAATATTCTTTTGAGACAGGAGCTCAAAAAGCTCAGGGTCACTCTCTTCCAGATCCTTTACTCTCATATGGTCCCATTTTGTTTTATATTTTTTTAGCTGCTTAAGAAGGACAACTTTGTCATTTTCATGAAAGCGGAACCCCTTCTTTTCAAGGAGATCGTACTTCTCATCAAGGAAGAGTGCCCTTGAGATCCCCATTTGACCCATGATCGTGGAAAAATATATCCGGAAAATATTCTCAAGATTAAAAGAAGAATAAATTGAAGAGGAGAACTCGTATATTGAGTTGAACTGAAATTTTTTTACTTTTAATTCTTTGACCAGCTCTTTTAACTGCTTTTCTTCCATTTGATCATTTCCAGGTAGTTTGTATCTTTTATAGTACTATATTCAACAGAATCCATTATCCTCCTGATCAATGCAACGCCCAATCCCCCTTTCTTTTTGGCTTTTATCATTTTTTCAAGATTGACCATTGCTTCACTGAGCTGTGGTGGAATTCCCGAAAATTCAATTTTTATTTTCATCCCTTCGTTACTGCAGAAAAAATCAAGTTTTATCTCTGCATCGCTGGACTCTTTGTAGGAATGCTTTATCACATTGGTTATTGCTTCATCAACAGCAAGAGCTATCTTTCTCGATTCTGAAGCAGGAAAAAAATTTCTCACTGCTATATGGTTTGTCAGTTCAACCAGCATTTTCAGCAGCTCGGTCTTAGCTGGAATGGAAACTGAGAGTTCTGGGGTTTCAGGAAACATTTTTAAATTTTTCTATTGCCTTTTCTTCACTTTCTACAAATTCATATATCTCTGTAAACCCAACAAGATCAAATATCTCATATACCCTGTCAATCACATTTGACAGTTTTATATCTCCACCTTTTTCTCTTATCTCATCAAGATACCCCATGATAATGCCCATTCCTGCAGAGCTGATATAATTCAGTTCATTGCAGTTTACTACGATCTTTACAATGCTGTCATCAAGCATTTTTATCATTTCATTTTCGAATTTCTCGACACTATGTGCATCGAGGTGCCCGGTCGGATATAAAATACCGACATTTTCGATTGTTTTTGACTTAATAAGGAAGTTCCTCATAATTTTCTCCAAATTTAAGATCCGGAAATTTCACGGATCCTTTTCAACATCAGATTTTAATATAGAAAAAATTAAAAATCAATTTAATGTATACTGGCATCACCCCATTTTTTCATATCATATCTCCAAACCGGTCATTTTCCA
>JAOZUQ010000086.1 GCA_029938635.1 Candidatus Aminicenantota bacterium | reverse complement strand
TGAAATTCTTCTTCATAAACCCAGTCGAATGTACCATTTATTATTGAATCGGAGCCACTATCGGTCAATTTATACCGTTCTCCTCCGGAGAGGTTCTCGATGTATACATTTCTTTCACTTACATATCCTATCTTCCTGCTGTCCGGTGAAAATTTTGCAAACATCATTGATGATTCTTTTAATCCTTTTCCCACCCTGAAAAATTTTTTTGATCTGAGATCAAATATCCAGTAATTCCCTCTTGTCTTGGTTCTCCAAACATACTCTGCCTTTGTGAATATCAGGACCTTTCTTCCGTCGGGGGATATTGAATAATCCTCAATAACCATCTTTTCTCCCTTTTCGCCTGTTTTGGGGAGATCATTTATCCCTATTAGTTTTTTAAACTTTTTCTTTCCGGGGTAATACCTGAATAACTCCATTATTTCGTCATTCTTTTCCGCCGGCTTCAATAGAGTCAGTGAATGTTTGTTCTTATCCCACATGAAGGGGCCGAATGATTCGGATTTGTATTCTTTTTCACCGAATATTTGCTTAAGTGTTATTTTTCCGAGATCACTTTCCGCATTAATGTAATTCATGGGGATTATTATGAATAGTAAAATAAGTAAAAATGGAGAGATCAGATTTTTTTTTGTCATGTCACCTTCCTGAAAAAACTATATTAATTCAAAAGAGCTATAAATTCAAATCCATGCCTCTTGCGCCTCCAACTCAGGTTGTCTCTCTTTATCCCCCCGGCCTGCTTCGCAGAATCCAGCTATGCAGCCCACCCCCCTTGATAAGGGGGGCAATATCATAAAATTAGCTTTCCCCTTTCTTTCAGGGGGACAAAGGGGGATCAGTTTTCTTCTTGACTTGAATTCGCAAAGTTAATAAACTCTTTTTCATATGAACGAGAAGATAAAAGATATCCTTAACGATATTGTTGAGTCTATCAAAGGAACTGAACAGGATTTTACCACCGGGAAACTGGGGAGGGCTATATTTCTGCTTGCTGTCCCCATGGTCCTTGAGATGGCAATGGAATCTGTTTTTGCTGTTGTAGATATCTTCTTCGTTTCAAAACTGGGATCTGAAGCTGTTGCAACAGTTGGAATTACCGAGTCTGTTATGACTATCCTTTATGCAATATCACTTGGACTCGGAATGGGTACGACTGCACTGATAGCCAGAAGGGTAGGTGAAGGCAGGATGAAGGATGCTTCAATCACTGCAGCCCAGTCTATCTCTCTGGGTGTTATACTATCGATCCCTATTGCGCTGGCCGGGATATATTTTGCTCCTGATCTCCTCGAAGTAATGGGATCCTCAAAATCAATGATCGAAAATGGCTATAAATATCCCCAGATAATTATCGGGTTTAACCTTGTAATTATGCTGCTTTTTATTGTAAATTCGATCTTCAGAGGTGCAGGAGACGCTGCTCTCTCAATGAGAGTATTATGGATCTCAAATTTCATTAACATAGTTCTCGATCCCTGCCTGATCTTCGGCCTTGGGCCTTTTCCGGAGCTGGGAATTGCCGGAGCTGCAATTGCAACTACTATTGGAAGAGGAACAGGCGTTATTGTCCAGATGTATTTTCTATTTAACGGAAAACACAGGATACAGATCATTCTAAGGGATTTTAAAATACGGATAAAAATTATGATCAAGCTTATCCGGATATCTCTTGGAGGTATCGGCCAGTTCCTTATCTCCACAACATCATGGATCGGACTTGTCAGAATAATGTCTACCTTCGGAAGCTCTGCTCTAGCCGGATATACAATAGGCATAAGGATTCTTATCTTTTCTATCCTTCCATCATGGGGATTGAGTAATGCTGCTGCAACAATGGTGGGGCAGAATCTTGGAGCAAAAAAACCTGAAAGAGCAGAGAGGTCTGTTATAATAACTTCAAAAATTAATTTTATATTTCTAACTTTTGTCGCTGTTTTATTTTTTCTGTTTGCAGAAGAATTTGTGAGGATATTCACATCAGAACCGGGAGTTATTATAGCCGGTAAGGATGCTTTGAGATTAATAAGTTTTGCTCTCCCGTTTTATGCAATAGGAATGGTTATAATCCAGGCTTTGAACGGGTCGGGAGATACAAAAACCCCCACAATAATTAACTTCTTCTGCTTCTGGCTTACCGAAATCCCTGTTGCATACATCCTCTCAATGAAACTCGGATTTCATGCTCATGGGGTTTACTTAGCAATAATACTTGCTGATGTAATGATAGCAACTATCGGGATCATTGTTTTCCGCCGCGGCAAATGGAAACTAAAAGAGATCTGACCATTTGATTCGTAAACAAAAAGGTCGGTAGGATTAGGGCTGTTGCATGCTGCAGCAGACGCCTCGATCCTCCAGGTATTTCTCGACACTTTCCCGGCATCCGTCGACACGGCCCACGAATTCGGGAGGACTGATCCCCTTATGTGAATAATCTCCGTCAAGCACCAGACGGGTGACCGCATTACAGGTATAGCCCGTAGTCCTGGCCATGGAGAGGGTCCCTGTCTCAGGGTCGTATTCATCGTACATGTCGTAGGTGTAGGTTGTAGGCTTTTCGTCCTCTTCGCCGGAAATCACCAGCCTCATAACTGTGAGGTCGGCCTCACCCGGTCTGTACAGCCAGTGTGGAGAAAGCAGTGATGCCGTTACATCTATCGGGCGTACCGAAACCCCATTTACCTGGATGGGGATCATGTTCAGGAATCCTGTCTCACTGAAGGTTCGCATCATTTCTACGTGTCCGGGATATCGCAGGGTCTTCTCGAACATGTCGGGGATGTCCATTGTACTGATCAGGGTTCTGAGTCCGTCAGAATTGAGGCATGCCATAGTGCCGACCTTATCAAGATCGATGGTCCTGGTTTCGGAAAGCATTGGTTCAACAATCACTTTGCCATCTTCAATCCTCCTGCCGGATTCCGCATATTCCTCCAGAACCTCAAGGACAGGAAAAGGCGACTTGTATTCTAAAAGCACATTCTTTGATTTAGGGATGCCGCCAACGTAGCACTCATAGCGGGAAACCTTCATCTTACGTGCATGATCGCCGAGAATGATGTTGGACAACCCCGGTACCACGCCGCAGTCCACCACAGCGGTGACTCCCATTTCCTTTGCCAGGTCGTCCAGTCCGAACGGATCCTCCGGGAAGTATGAGATGTCCACAATGTTCTTCCCTGCCCGAATGACCGCTTCGAGCATCGTATATCCGATGGAATAGGGCACTGAGCCTATAACGAGGTCTGCGCCTTCGACGGCATGTGTCACCCCTTCCTTTGTGGAGAGGTCCTCTGCCATCACCTGGATGGGATGTTCATGGGACAGGTCCATCAGGTTCTCCCTGTTGATGTCGACCGAGATGACCTCAAGGCCGGGATCCCTGCTAAGATCGATAGCCATGTGTTTTCCCACTACCCCGCAGCCAAGGACTACTATTTTATTCATATTCTTCTCCCTTTCTTTCCGGAACGCATTAACAACATGTACACCGGCCAGGATATTGCAACCATGATCGCAGCGTAAACAGCGGTATCAATTTCTGTAACTGCCTGGAAGAGGGCGAGAACTATCCACCCGATAAGACATATATATGTGCTCCAGGGGTGCCCCCAGGCCCGGTAAGGGCGATCAGCATCTGGTTGACGTGAACGGAGGATGATGATTCCCGCGATCAGTAATACATATAAAAACATGTAAAAAAATACACAAAGGTGGAGTAGAAATTTGAATCCGCCGATCAAGATCAGGCCGATCGAAAGTCCCCAGGATAACAGCACTGCAAAGATCGGATTGCCACCTTTTGAGATCTTTTCTGCACGCTTGATGGCAAGGCCGTCGACGGCCAATGCCTGGAGAATTCGGGGTGTACTCATGTACAGCAGGTTCTGATGGGCCAGTAATATGATTATAGCTGCAACCAGCACGACGGTTGACGCGAGCGGGGAGACGATAATTTCAAGAGCATGAGCCAATGCCAGTTCTTTTCCTGCCAGACTGCTAATCGGCACCTTCCAGGCTAATGCAGCAGTTAAAAATATATAGAGCAGAATTACAATAACTACACCCTTGATACAGGCACGTGCTACAGCTCCACTGCCACCTTTGATCTCTCCGCTGAAATAGGTGGCAAAGATCCAGCCGTCGTAGGTATAAATGACAGAGGCGATCACGAGGCTCCAGGCCCCAATTCCCTTTGTTGCAAGTGGAACGGGTACTGAAGGACTGCTCGTTGCTGTCCCGCCGAATAATAGTGCCAGCGCGAAACCGACCACGATTAATGCCATGATTGCAGCAGCGATCTCCTGGATCTTTGCACTCAGGGCAATGCTCCGTAATTGCAGAGCGGCGAACAACGTAGACACTATGATTGCCAGTGGTGTTTGCCATTGAGTTGTTGCCGGGATCAAGATGGCGGCAAATTCAGTGACAACCACAGCCTTCAATGCGATATCACCTACAAAACTCAACCAGTCAGCCCAGCCCATGACAAAACCGGGGAAAGGTCCGTATGCACGTCTCATTAAGACGTAGGTTCCCCCTGATCGTGATGTCATACCTATCAATTCGGCTGCCACTACTGTGCTCAATAATATAAAAAGGCCTCCCATCACCCATAGAAGGACAAATATAAGCGGATCCTGAATAACTTCTGCAACTTCCCCGGGCGTTCGTAATATTCCCAGACCGATGATACCACCGATTGTGACAGCCAATGTAAATCCGCTGCTCAGCATTCTTCTGGGGTGGTGCTGTGTGTCTTCAGTTTTCATTTTAGAATTCCTTTACCCGAGTTTTGATCTGCCTGTTTCTGTATTAAGTTCAGTTTAGATCTCATCTGATAGAAGCAGCAGCTCATTATATAATTAATATATATTCAGGGATCATATGTCAATTAATAAATGGATCAATTGCAACAGATCTACAGTTCGCTTGATATCAGAGCATGGCTTCAGTAACATATGAGAAGTGTCACAATCTAAAAAACGATATTCTATAAATGGAGATGACAAATGATGACATTTAAGAAGATAGTCTTGTTGATAATTTTATTAACTATGTTGTTTTCCGGAACAGTTTTTTCGCAGAAAACGATTTTATTAAAAGAAAAACTGATCCGGGAGATCATTGCAGAAGTCTCAGGTGTATTGCAGGTCAAAAATATAATGCAGCTGGGACCATTCGAGATGAACAGGCCTGAGAGTGAATATCTGAATAATTACCGTGAAACAGATTTCATGCTGAAGATCCTGAAGCGATACGGTTTTTCAGAAGTTAATTTAGAAAAATTTGATTCCCCTCCGCAATGGGATGCAATCAAAGCCAGATTAACGGTTTTAGGCCCCCGCAAAGAAATAATCGCAGACCATGACCACATTGCAGCCTCACTCGCCATGGGATCAATAAGCGGGAATGTAAAAACAGATCTTGTATATGTACCGAATGGTACCGATAAAAAAAGTTGTAAAAAGTTCAAAGTAAAAGGGAAGATAGTAATTTCAGAAGGTCATATCAGTTCTATCTTTGATGCGGCTGTAAACAAAAACGGTGCAGCGGGAGTAGTATCCTATGATGTCAGATACCCTGAAAAGTATCCTGAAATGCGTGTCTGGAGCACAGTCAAACCGGATAATAAAAAACCGAGGGGATTCGGATTCCTGATCAGTTATACAAAAGGCAGAGAATTTATTGCAAAGCTTAAAAAAGGAAAAAAAGTAACGGTACAAGCGGAGGTAGAAACAAAATATTACCCCCATAAACATGAAGTTGTATCAGCTCTTATTCCCGGAACGGACAGGGCCGAGCAGGAATTGCTGCTGATTGCCCATCTGTTTGAAGGTGTTGCAAAACAGGGGGCAAATGACAATTACAGCGGTGTAGCGTGTACTCTCGAGACGGGAAGAGTGATCCTGAAGCTGATTAAAGAAGGTATAATAAAACAGCCCAGAAGGAGTATCCGGTTTCTGTGGGTACCCGAAATTACCGGATCAAGAGCATATATAAAAAAACATCACAAAAATATGGGAAAGATTTTTGCGGGTATCAATATAGATCAGGTTGGTGAAAATATGGCCAGAACCAGATCTATTTTTTATGTCTCGCGGTCAGCATGGGGAATACCCAGTTTTTTAAATGATGTGGTCCAGGACTTTGCTGAGCTTACCCGCGACATGAACAATAATGATTCAACTGAATATTATGGAAGGCTTGCTCTTCAGATAGTAAGTCCTTTAGGTAGTCAGCTTCCCTTCCTATTAAGGATGTATGGTTATGATTCCAACAGTGACCACCAGGAATTCAGTAATGGTATTGTGAAAATTCCGATGATCTTTCTTCTCTGCTGGCCCGAGGATTTTTATCACAGCAATATGGATACTCCTGATAAATCTGACCCAACTCAGTTGAAGCGGGTTGCATTTATTTCAACCGCTTCAGTCATTGCAGCAACAAGTGCGGAGCCGGAAGATGCTGTTACTTTTGCCGCTCTGATGGCCGGGAAAGGGAGGAGAAGAATAGCAGATAAATATGAGTTTTCCATAAATTTGATGCAGACTGCAGAAGCACCCGGTCTTTATACATCCTATAAAAAAGCTGTAACCATCATTAAGCAGTCTTACAAATATGAGATTGAGAATTTGAAGAGCTTAAAAATAATTGCAGAAGATAATAAAAATGCCAATCGGAGTTTGAAAAATCAGGCAGCTAATTTTACTATTGAAATGAATGCTACTTTAAGATCCCTTAATGAAATGTATAAATCATTATGCACTCAGTATGGTATTCAATCTGAACAACTGGCACTATCCCCGAAAGAGGAAGAGATGAGCAGGCTGATCCCGGTAAAAAAAGTAAAAGGAATTGTTGCACAGATGGGTGTCAAGATGAAATCGGGACTTCCCAAATCACATGATGTTTTTAAGTATTATCTTGCGGCCTGGGGACTGGCAAATTATATTGATGGGGAAAAAACCATGCTGGAAATTGCGCAAACAGTTATGGCTGAATTTGGCGGCCCCATGCCTGAAAAATCAGCAGAATTTTTCTATGGCCTTGAGAAAAATGATGTAATAGAGCTGATAAAGAAATAGCATAATATAATTTACATTTTTGCTGATATATTTCGGATATTCAGTGATGTTCAAATCAAAGTATACATATTTCGTTATCAAAGTGAATCCTGGTTGACTTTCAGACCGGGTTATTTCATTATTATCATCAATGAATCGAACTGTTATCATTTTAACTTTATTGTTCTTTCTTGCCGGTTGCGGTTCATCCGATAAAAGATCTGAGATTGGAGAAATAATATATTCTGCCGTTTCCGCCGCTGAGGAGAGAGATGTTGAAAAGTTCATGAAGATCATTTCAATTGAATATCTTGATGATGAGGAGAGGACGAAAGCTGATATCAGGGAAAAAGTAAAAACTTATCTTAACAGGTTCAGAGGAATTTCTGTGAACATTCTTAATATTAAAACCGTAAATAAGAGCATGACTTCAGCGGAGGTTATTACCGAGATCAGTTTTTCTAGTGGAATAGGGAAGATGTTCTCAAAAATGGTCAGATCGTATGGAGAGACCTACCGTTTTAATTTAAAGATGGTTGAGAAAATAGAAAAATGGGAAGTTATAGATGCCCGATGGGAATGGATGTCCCTTGAAGATCTATATCCGGAATCGTTAAAAGTTTTAAGGGAATTATTCCCGAATACATTTTAAAAAATATTTTAGGAGGGATCAATATGAAAAAAGGATTGAACAGAAGAAATTTTATTAAAAACTCTACACTGGGGATTTTGGGAGGAACTTTAGTACAAAATAGTCTTCATGCTGAAGATGCAAAATTATCGGAAGATAAAATAAAAGATCCTGAAATTAAAAATTACAGAGTGTTAGGCAGGACTGGTTTCCAAGTTTCCGATATCAGTCTCGGCATTTCTAACAGCACACAGGTGATCCAGAGAGCTCTGAAGTCTGGCGTAAATTATATTGATACTGCTGAAAGTTATGGAAACCAGCAGGTAGTGGGAAAGGCTATTAAGTCAGTCCCACGTAACAAAGTATTCATCACTTCCAAACTGGAGATCAAAAAGGATAAAAGTGAAGCAAAATTTATCAAGCGGTTCAACCAGTGTCTTAAGGAACTGGATACGGATTATATTGACTGTATGATGATACATTCTCCTGAAGAGTTGGATCTATTGAAAACACCGGGATTCCATTCTGCAATGGACCAGATGAAAAAAGAAGGGAAACTCAAATTTGTAGGAACCTCCCATCACGGCTCCAATTGGTTCCGCGCACCGAAAACCA
>JAOZUQ010000040.1 GCA_029938635.1 Candidatus Aminicenantota bacterium | reverse complement strand
CCGGAAGGTCTAAAACAGCTTTTCCAATGCAATATAGGGGTTTTATAGAATTTCTCGTGGGGAATTCCTCCTAAATGTTTAATACTACCCAATAGTGGATAACACAACTCCAGTGATGCATGAAATGGAAGTACATTTGGCTGAGATTGTCATATCTTCTACTTCCGGTAGAGGGATCAGGAGCAAGGACAATAATTGAAAAGTCGGGTGTCTATTCTTTTATTACATTATAAGAAATTTCAGTCACCTCAAGTTTCAACCAGGTCCAATCACCATCATCTAATTTCCAGGTTGCTGTCATTTTTACGGGTATTTTTATTCCGTTTACAACTTTACTTTCATTGGCTTTTATCACCCAATCTGTAAGCTGCGCAACTTTTTCTCCCCCTCTGTATCTTTTTGCCGTGTATTTTTTAAAATTTCCATTTTTATCGAAAGAGAATATGCCTGAACCGGTAGTGCCTTTATAGGTCATCGTTGCCCTGGCAGAAAAAGCATCAATTTCCTCCCACGTAATATTCGGGCTTAGTGCAGCCGATGGAAACCATACTATTTCACCCAAATATCTTTGAAGTGAACCGGAATTTATTTTATCGTTTGATTTGCTGTTTACAACAGGAATTAATGATAAGATTTTAATCAGCATTTCACCTTCACCATCTTTAAATTTATCTCTTCCCACAACATCAATTAAAGGCATCATCTTTATGTTAACCGTCCACACAAATGCAGGTTGTCGAGTTGTAAAATATTGTTCCGCCTTTGCCTCTTTCCAATTCACTTGCTCAGGTTTCATTTTCATTAAAGCATTCTGTTTCAGGAATACGTTATTGATTTCTAATTTCCCCATTATTCCCGAGTTACTCAACCAATTCTGAACCGACTCAGGTAAATGAGTAATCATTTCATTGGTAATTATTTTTGCTTCTATGTTGTTGGTTTTTGAAAGAATATTTCTAATCTCAATACTTGTCATTCTCTGGAAATTATAATTGGCACAGACAGCTATCGCTACAAATAGAATAATAATGTTTGGCAATGTTCCAAATTTAGCATCTTTCCAGAAATAAATGATAAGTATTTGAGAAACTAAAATTGCTGCAAAACTTAAAGAGCACCAATAATTGTCTTTTATTCCGTATAGAAACGCTATTAAAATAAAAAACAAAAAAGCGATTAGCCAAAAGATACCTGATGACTTTGAGACGTACTGAGATAATTCTTTTATATCAGCTATGGCAAACGCCTTAATAAATCCAAGTATATGAATTAATCCGTGAAATAAAATTATTAAAATAAATAAAATTCTCATTTTCTCTGTAAGCGAATAGTCACTTTTGTTTTAATATTACAGAATTAAAATTGTTTTTTCAAACCATTTTTTAAACATTCCAGAAGGTCGAAAACATCATTTTAATAGTAATATGGGGGTTTTGTAAAATTTCTCGTGGGGAATTGTCCCTAAATGTTTAATGGGACCCAACATAGTTGAAATTATATCTTGTTTTTTGAAAATCAGGAAATTTAAGGTCCTGAGAGTTAAGTATTTGAATTGAATCAAAGGGACATAGGGTAGTGTTAAACATTTAGGGTAAATTCCCCATGGAATTTTGAGTTGTATTTTCCTTAGAAATCTTTCTGCTTCTTTCACGAACATTGTACCTGTTTGTCTTTTTGGTGTCCTCATAATCAATTTTGAGGCATCTATGTGGATCATATAAAAAAATATTGTCCGGGAATAAAAAATTTCGAATTTTTTCAAAATAACTCCCATTAAAAAAAAGTATAAAAGCCTAAACATTCCGGAAGGTCTAAAACAGCTTATTTATATTCATATAGGGGTTTTGTAGAATTTCTCGTGGGGAATTCCCCCTAAATGTTTAATACTACCCAACTTACCTTGTTTACTGCCTGAAAATTTAAATATCTCTTCATAGGAACTCATGACTCCTAATACTACTCTAGGAGTCTCATACGTTTCGTAACTTATTCAATCGGACCAACGGGGGCTATGTTCCCTGGAAATTATTAGGGGTTGGGATTTTTATTTCACGTTGGGGGTGGAATTCTTCTTTTTTCCCAATTAAAGGTGTTTTCATATTTATTTCGGACAAATACATTCAATTAATTCATATGTTTATTTTGGAATATGTGTTCAGTTTAAACGAACGTTTAAATTGGAATTCTACAGATCCATTCCCCAATCATGGTTTAGAACCGCTACTTTCTGTAGGAATGTCCCTACCGCTATAGAATAGTGTCTTTATTCATGATTGAAAAACATATATAATCTCCATATGAATAAAAAGAAAAAATTACTTATAGCAATATTGATCACCATATTAGTAATTGCTTTAATATATATTTTTTTAAAGAAAGAAAAGATAATTTGGACTTCAGAAAATTCACTCGTACTATCAAAGCTGAAAATATCAGAAGATGAAGGCGATTTTGATAACCTGATAAAATCAGTTGATCAAAGCCTCTTATACTATTCAAAAATTGATCAGGAAACAATATTCGATTTTGGCAAACAATGGTGCTCGGCAGCAGACATGAAAATATGTCTCGAGGATTTCAGGGAAAAGCTTAATAAATATGGACTCTCGGATAAATTTCTAAAATACATAAATGCAAACTATGCTACTTTCAGGACAGCAACTGACGATCTGCTTGTTACCGGATATTTTGAGGCCACTCTATTTGGATCTTTTGAAAAAAGTGATGAGTATAAATATCCTTTGTACAAAAAACCTGATGATCTCGTAAATGTAATTCTCTCTGAATTTCCTGTTTTCTCAAGGATTAAGGGATTACCACTTATCCTTAGGGGGCGACTTGATAATGATAACAGGGTTATCCCCTATTACTCCCGTGAAGAAATAGACATCCATGGATCGCTGGAGGATAAAAACCTGGAGTTAATATGGGTCAACAATAATATTGAACTTTTCTTCCTTCATATACAGGGTTCGGGAATTGTTATGCTTGACGATGGTTCAGAGACAAGAGTGAATTATGCGGACACTAACGGTCATCCATACAGGGCAATAGGAAAAGTTCTTGTAGATAAAGATATCTGTACTTATGACGATCTATCAATGCAGTATATTGAGAGATACCTTAAAGATCATCCTCAGGAGATTGATGATATATTTATTTATAATCCGTCATATATTTTCTTCAGAGAAGTTGAAGACGGCCCTGTCGGATCACTGGGTGTGAATGTCACAAAATACCGTAGTATTGCAACCGATAAATATATCTTCCCGAGAGGTGCCATCTGTTATCTCGAAACTTCACTTCCGGAATTTGATGAGAGAGGAATTGTCAAAGGTATGAAACCTTTCCGGAGTTTTGTATTTAATCAGGATACAGGTGGTGCAATCAGATCTCCATCAAGGGCAGATCTTTTCACAGGGAATGGAAAAGATAGTAAATCTGTTGCCGGACATCTGAAATCAAGTGGAAAACTATACTTTCTAATAAAAAAAGATCTTCTGAAAGAAAAAAAAGAATAAAAAAAAGGAGGCCTGAAAAGGCCTCCTCTCTTTATTTAAGAAAATCTTTTTTTTACTTCTTCCAGGTAACCCCTACATAAAAAGAATAGGATTTCCCTGTTGTATCTGTGTAAAGATATTCTGCTATATCATCATAGAGATAGTAGTAAATTGAACCATTTAACGACCAACTCTCTGACAGCATAACATTAGCACCAAGTTGAGCTATCATCTGTTTCATGTCAAGTTCCGAATACGCTGCAGTATCTCCATAATTGCTGAAATCAAGGTCAGTGACACCAGGCTTACCCGGCAAATATGGGACCTGAGATTCATCCAGTGCGAGTTCTTTTATAACCGAAGCTGAGTTACTGTAGTTGAAGTTGAAATACATAGACAGTTTTTTACTTGCGATGTAATTGAGGCTCAGTAGCAGAGTCTGATTGTTATTATCGAGATCCATCATGTCTGTGATCGTTCCTGGCTGGCCACCAATAACAGCACCGCCGCAACCTTCCATGACAGCAATAGCAAACATAGTGCTGTAAACATTCGAATAATCATAATAGGTAGCTGAAAAATATGCTTTCGTTGACAACATTGCCCAAAGGTCAACTCCCCACTGGAATAGTTCCCTGTTCCAACTTGCACCTGTGGTTACGAGATTATCATTGTCCTCAGTTTTATACAAAACATTTGCATTTAAAGAAAATTTTGAAGTAGGACTCCAATGAAATCTTCCCTTTAATTCAGAAACTGTTTCCGGAAAAGCAGTCATTGTCCCCTGCCTCATCAAATGCCAGTTATAAAATTGTTCTGACGTTGGAGCCAGTGGCGAAGTCGTGGCATATAATTGTGATGCAGGAGCGATTCCACCATTAAGATTTGCAAAAGGATCTGTAATCTTCGAGAACTTTCCATCAAATACAGCCTTGAACTTATCCGCAGGTTTCAAAGTGAATTTCACTTTAAATGTACTTTTCTTTGTATTCAAAACATCATAAAACTCTCTATCAATATCTTCATAATCAAAACCGAGACGAAGTTTGAGTTTCTTGGAGAATTTATACCTTAAGGCAGATTTGAAGTTAATAACTGTTCTTGAAAGCGATGAGTTTCTGGTCCAGTCAAATGAATCAAAGTCAAATAGATCTGCATAGATTTTTCCTGTATATGGACCACCAATATCAACTCTTTCATTGATATCAACAAAAACTGAATCGTTGTCGATCTTCTGATAGTTAAGAACAGCATTGAAAAATGCTTTTTTACCCAGACGAGCTGTGAAAGCACTTGCAAATGCATTTGATTTCCATTCAAGATTTGAATTCACATTCTCAACTGTCGAACTTACATAGTGTGCAGAAAGAACTTTGTTATTATCCAGTGGAATCGCAGCTTTCAGGAAATGAGTACCTTTCTTGCTTTCAGGAATAACATCAAATGGAAGGTTTTCATTGTCTCCTGCTCCTATTCTTGCGGTAAAAACAAATGAGCTGTTTTCAGGATGCTGGTTTGTGAGATAATAACTGAGAGGGGCAGTTTCCCTTTCCTTGAACTCATTAACAGTGTAAGAATAATCAACATTTGATTTTCCAAGTCTCATATTAGTACCAATTTTGATATCTCTATTGTAGCTGTTAATGGATCTGGATTTTGCTACAACATGACATGCAGAACATTTACTCAATGTCCTTGCCTGGTACATACCATTCCTGTGTTCATCTCTATAATGAACATAGAACTTCAGTCCGGGAACCATTGGGACTGATAGTTGAGTTTTACTTACAAACTCTGTCCGTTTAAGATAGTATTGATCGTTGGGGTTTATATCCTCTGCATAAGCAGCTGATCTTGCCTCACTAACAACGTCAATATTTGTCAGGGGATCATGATCAAGCCTGTGATACAAAGAGTCAAATGAAAATTCCTGTTTTAATACTCTGTTAAAATCGAATTTTAATTTGTGGGACATATCCTTGGAATCACCAAAAAACTTTGAAACGATGTTAAAGTATGTTTTCCCCATATTTCCTGAGAACAAAGCCTTTATAAAAGGTTTGATCCCATCATCAAGCGGTGAATATTCTTTAACCTTTACAGTTGCATCTTCCTGACCGATATAACCAAGGCCAAATTTGATCTTTGCATCAAGCTGGTTCTCTTTCTCTTTGCCTGAGTCTTCAGCTGACATTGGAAGCATCACAACCAGACAAATTATTGATATTAAAATTATTATTTTTTTCATCTGATAGCCTCCTTACCTTATCATCCCTTTACCCTGACCTGATACGGTCTGGGAAGGATCATCTGTTCCATGGATCTTGAAGTGACATTGTGTACATTTTGTAAGAAATGCCCTTCTCCACCCTTCAGTCCCGTGAGGATTTGTAGTAGTATATCCTGTTGCGGGCAAAGTTTTTGCGTCTTCCATACCAATTCTTCCGGCATGAAAATGTGATTCATGACATTGCAGACAGAGGAATGGTTCATTCTGCTTGAGAAGATTATTTGCAACTGTTCCGTGAGGATTGTGACATGACATACAATCTTCCTGAACCGGAGCATGCTCAAATACAAAGGGCCCCCTCTTATCAGCATGACATGAATAGCAGAGATCATTAAGCCTTTCATTGGTCTTCAGATTATTAACCAGAGAACCATGATGCTGATGACAACTGCCACACTTCATTTTCCCTTCTCTTAAAGGATGGTGTGAAGGATACATAGTTTGAACTTTGATATCCTTATGACATTTCATGCAGAGATATGGATCCTCCGCTTTCAGGTCCTTCCCTTTGTGGATCGGGTGACAAACTGCACATCCGACTTCTGTTGCTGCATGATCACTTAAATTCCAGTCAGAAGCTTTAAGACTCCTGTGGCAACTTAAACAAGCAGCGGATGTTCCGCTTTTACTTCCTTTTTTGAAACTTACAATTTTCTCTACATCACCCTCTTCAGCATGCGCGCCACCGGGACCATGACAGGATTCGCAACCTTTTTTAAGCCCTTTAAGCTCGAAATCCTGTAATCTGGAGTGAACATTCTTTGAAAAATTCTTCATCACTCCATCGTGACATTCCAGACATGCTTTATCACCAATAAAGCCGTCTGATGAATAATTGAATAAGGTAAATAAGAAGAAAATAACTAATGACAAGTAGATAAAATTTTTACTTTTCATATAATCTCCTATAATATTTATTTTGTTCTATCTTCAAATAAAACTCTGATTATCTTCTGCATATGTGAGATCCCGTCAACAAGCTCCGGGTTTATCAGATAATAATAAACTGATTTTCCGTCTTTCTCTTTCCCAAGGACTCCCATTTTATACATATCATTCAAATGGTTGGACAAACTGCTTAAGGAAATATCAAGTTCTTTCTGCATTTGTCCGACATTGAGTTTTCTGTTGTCAAGTAAATTAATTATTCTAAGTCGATCAGGTTTTGATACCGCTTTGCACATTAATACATAATGGTCTAAAAATCTTTCATCGATTGCCATTATTAATTAATAGTTTAATTTTTTGCGTATGTCAACGTTTTGTTGGAATAAAAAATATTTTTATTTAATTTTTTTGTATTTTATACTTTTAAAGATCGTGTAATATTAACAATTTAACCAAAACACGAGAAATGTTAACATCTCAAGCAGGAATCTCGTTTTCATGACTAGCTTTAGTAGGTGTACCTAAAATATGAAATGATACTAAAAACAATTTGATTTTTCAAAACATGGCACAGATTTCAATTTATTAATTCAGGTGAAGTATCTTGTCTGCTGTATTTGCAAGTGCTTCGTTATGAGTTACAACAATGGCAGAAAGCCCTTCATCTTTTATCAGTTCAGAAAATAGTTCAAATACTTTCTCACCGGTCTTTTTGTCAAGGTTACCGGTAGGTTCATCTGCAAGGAGAAGTTTCGGAGAGTTGATCAAACTTCTGGCAATCGCAGCTCTCTGTTTCTCTCCTCCCGACAACTCATATGGCATGTTGGATTTTTTTAAGTTCAGGCCTACCCTGTCAAGCAATTCACCGGCCCGTTCATTCGCTTTTTTTCTGTCAAAATTTTTTATTAGAAAAGGAAATGAGACATTTTCAAGAATCGTCAATTCTGGCATAAGGTAGTGAAATTGATATAGGAATCCGATCTCTTCATTCCTGTACATGGCTAGTTTTTCTTTTGAGAAATTATTTATATTCTCATTTTCAAAAATTATTTCACCTGAATCAGGTTGATCAAAACTGCCCAGAAGGTGAAGTAAAGTGCTTTTCCCGGATCCGGAGACTCCTGTAACTGCAAGGATCTTCCCCCTCCCAAGTTCAAAAGAGAGGCTGGAAATAACGTGAAGGCTTTTTCCATCCGGCTGAGTGAAGCTTTTTTTCAATTTTTTAACACTTAGAAGTAGATCTTTCATCTGAGATTTTTTTGGGAAATATAGAATGACGCCCCCTTCCCATTAAGATCGGCATCAAGGAATAGAAAATCTCTCTCTTTATCTGATAAGGATTTACCTGTTAATAATACAGATCTTTCACTAAATTTCCCCCATATATCTTCAGATAACTTTTCGCTGAGTTTATCCATCCTATAACCTTCTGAAAATCTTTTTGAGGAATATTCAGCCGTATAATCTATCCATTCCAGAAGTTGAGTATGAATTTCCTCAATATTTTCGACACTTCCAAAATGGGTAAGCAGTATTCTTGCAGGATTAAGATCGGTGATCATGTTATATGTTTGAACTGCACTTTCAGGATCAAACTGGACCGGGGATGTAGAAGGGAAAACCAGATCTCCTTTCCCATATCTGAATCGGGGATATCCTATCCCGAAAGCATCTCCGGAAAAAACCGAACCGGAACTTTCATCATAGATAATATTATGATGTTTCGCATGTCCGGGAGCATCGATCATGGTCAGTTTCCGTTTGCCGATTGAAATACTTTCTCCACCGGTTAAACTTATCACTTTCCCCTCAGGTATCCCTATGATATCGCCATATAAATTTTTATACTCTTCCTCACCATAAACAGATTTCACACTCTCTATCAGTTTCTCAGGTGATATCATGTGCCGGGCCCCACGCGGATGAACAATGAGTTCAGCGTCCGGCAATTCTTTCATGATCAATCCTGCCCCACCTGCATGATCCAGGTGGATATGGGTTAAAACAACATATTTTATCTGTGAAAGTTTAAAACCACTATTCAGGACAGCATTCAGAATTCCGGGTATTGCATGATTTGTATTTGTTTCAACTATCGCTATCTCACCACCATCTTCGATAAAATAACTGGCAGCAAATTTTTCCCTTCCAAGATACAGAGTGTCGGTCAGGTAAATATTATCTGCAACTTTCTCCGGAATATAATCTTCTGAGATGTTCATAGACTATAAGGTCTATTCCTCTTCCTCTCTTATTCTGCCCTCTTTTACGGAATCGGCAATTATTTTTTTCTGAAGCTGGGCGGGAACTTCTTCATAGTGGGAAAGTTCCATAAAATAACTGCCTCTGCCACCGGTTATTGAAGTAAGATTCGGCTCGAAGTCCAACATTTCAACCATTGGAACCTGTGCTTTGATCACATGATTTTTTCCTTTGGATTCCATACCCTGGATCCTGCCTCTTCTGCCGCTGAGGTTACCGTTAATATCACCCATAAACTCCTCAGGAGTTACAACTTCAACATCCATTACAGGCTCAAGTATAGTTGGTTTTGCTTCCTTCATCCCTTTTTTATAGGCCATTGATGCTGCTATTTTAAATGCCATATCGGAGGAGTCAACATCATGATAACTTCCATCATAAAGATCCACTTTAAAATCTATTACAGGATATCCGGCAAGTATACCGCTATCTTTAGACTCTCTGATACCTTTTTCTACAGCCGGGATATAGTTCTTCGGGATCGAACCACCAAAAATTGAATCGACAAATTCAAAGTCTTTACCCCTGGGAAGAGGTTCTATCCGGATCACAACATGTCCGTATTGTCCTCTTCCACCACTCTGCTTTTTATATTTTATGTTTACATCTGCTTTCCCTTTAATTGTTTCCTGATATGGAACCTTGGGAGGTTTCATTGTCACTTCAACTCCATATTTTTTATGAAGTTTATTCACTACCAGTTCAACATGGAGTTGACCGTTTCCGGAGATCACCAATTCTTTTGTCTGTATATCACGATGTGTTTTTACGGTGGGGTCCTCTTCGACAATTTTCTTGAATGCAACCGAAATCTTACCTTCATCTTCCCTTGATTTCGGTTCTATTGCAAATGAGATTGAAGGGATCGGGAAAACAAACCCCGGGAACTTAACTTTCTCCCCTTTAATTGTCAGAGTATCTCCAGTCTTGGTTTCTTTAAGTTTTGCAACAGCAATTATATCTCCGGGAAAAATCTCTCCACATGGTTCCTGCCCCTTCCCCTGGAGTGCAAAAAAGCCTCCGATCCTTTCATCTGTATATTTATTTGTATTGTAGTATGAACTATCAGGTTTGAACATTCCGGAAAAAGATCTGATAATTGATATCTTTCCGGTAAAAGGATCAGAAATAGTTTTAAAAACAAGTCCGGTAAATTTCGCAGAGGGATCAGGTTTCACACTGCCTTCTTCACAACTGACCTCACCGGCATCAACAGGTGAAGGACAATAATTTATGATAAATTCCTGAACCTGGTCAGCACCAATATTATTGACAGCATCAGTTATCAGAACCGGGTAGATATCCCGGCTCAGGATACATGCCTTAAGGCCTTTTGAGATCTGTTCTGCGTTCAAATCACCTTCTTCAAAATATTTTTCCATAAGTGATTCATCATTTTCAGCGATTTTTTCAATAAGTGCCTCTCTCAAAGAACCTGCTGTATCTTTAAGATCTTCAGGGATATCAATTTCTTTCGGTTTCCCCGATTCATCATTACCATATTCAAAAGCTTTCATCCGGATAAGGTCTACCACACCTTTAAAAGATTCGCCTTTACCGATCGGGATCTGAACTGCGACGGCATTCTTCCCGAACGAATCAACAATAGATTCGAGTGCTTTGTCAAAATCTGCCAGATCTTTTGACATTTTATTAACAACAAAGATAATTGATTTGTTAAGATCAGAAGAAGCATCAAATACTTTCTCGGTCTGCACTTCAACTCCTTCAAGTGCATTTACAACTATCAGTCCTGATTCAACTGCTCTGAGACCAAGCCTTGCTTCCCATATAAAGTTTGCATATCCCGGAGTATCAATAATATTAATTTTATTATTTCCAATTACAGCATAAGCAAGAGATGCCTGGATAGAGATCTTCTTCTCTATTTCTTCTTCTTCATAGTCGGTAACACTGTTACCCTGATCAACTTTTCCGAGCCTGTTAACCATTCCTGAATTGAACAGGAAAGCCGAGACAAGACTTGTCTTTCCTGATTGCCCATGACCTATAACAGCAATATTCCTTAAATCTTCACTCTTAGTACTATTCATTATTATCCTCCGAAACAGTAAAGATATTTATATGAAATTATCCCCTCTTTGTCAAGGATACTATTTAAGAACTACTCTTTACACCGGGCAGAATATAATTTGCATTTTACCTTTTTTACAGGTAAAATTGTCCTGATTCAAGGAACTCATATGAAAAAGAAAATTAAAGATCTGAGGAAATTAAGAGAACTGAAGAACGCTGCAGGCGGGGAAGACAGAATCAAAAAAAGACACTCCCAGGGGAAAATGACAGCCAGGGAAAGGATCGAATATTTTTTTGACCCGGGAACTTTTGTGGAACTCCAGGGATATATGCAGCACAGGTCATCTAATTTTGGCCTGGAGAAAAAAAAATTCTACGGTGATGGAGTTATAACAGGATTCGGAAATGTTGATGACAGAACTATATATGTTTATTCTCAGGATTTTACTATTCTGGGCGGATCTCTTGGTGAAATGCATGCAAAAAAAATAGTGAATGTCATGGATCTTGCGATGAAGGCAGGAGCACCGATGGTCGGGATAAATGACTCAGGCGGAGCCCGGATCCAGGAAGGGATCAGCAGCCTTGCAGGATATGGTGATATATTCTTTCGTAATACAATGGCTTCCGGAGTTATCCCTCAGATATCTGTTATTCTGGGCCCGTGTGCCGGGGGCGCAGTATATTCACCGGGAATTACTGATTTCATCTTCCAGACAGATAAAACAAGCCATCTGTTCGTAACAGGCCCTGAAGTTATCAAAGCTGTAAATAAAGAAGAAGTTACTTTTGATGACCTTGGAGGATCTGAAACACACTCTTCTATTTCAGGAGTAACTCACTTTGTAGGAACTGATGAAAAAGATACACTTGATAAAGTTAAGGAACTACTTAGTTATATCCCGTCTTCAAACCTTCATGATCCTCCCAGGGAAATGACAGAAGATCCATATGACAGAATGGATGACAGACTTAATGAGATAGTACCTGTTAATCCTAATAAACCATATAATATAAAAACACTTATTGAACTTGTAGTTGATGATGGGAAATTTCTTGAAGTGCATAAGAACTATGCTCAAAACCTTGTTGTTGGTTTTGCAAGAATGAATGGAAAAACAGTCGGTATAATTGCAAATAACCCGGGGGTTTTTGCCGGGACTCTCGATGTAAATGCTTCTGTGAAAGGTGCCAGATTTATAAGATTTTGTGATGCATTCAATATTCCTCTGATCAGTTTTGTTGATGTTCCCGGATTCCTGCCGGGAAAAGACCAGGAGCAACTTGGTATAATAAAACACGGAGCAAAACTTCTATATGCATATTCTGAAGCCACAGTTCCGAAACTTACAGTTATCACCAGAAAGTCATATGGTGGCGCTTATATTGTTATGAGCTCCAAACATCTGGGAGCTGACTTTGTTTTTGCATGGCCTACTGCTGAGATTGCCGTTATGGGCCCCCAGGGAGCAATAAATGTAATATTCAGAAAAGATCTTTCAACTGCCGAGCAACCGGAGTCATTGAGGGAAAGGTTGATACAGGAGTATAAGGATAAATTTGCCAACCCTAAGGAACCCGCTGCATTCGGATATGTTGATGATATTATTATGCCTATCGAAACACGACCTCTCCTTATCAAAGCACTTGAATCTCTTGAGAATAAATCAATCTCAATTCCGAGAAAAAAGCATGGGAATATCCCCTTGTAGGTAATTTGGAGAGGAATAAATGATCAATAAATCAGATAAGAATAAAGTACTTATACCTAATAGAGGTGTGATAGCCCTTGATATAATTGATTCGTTAAAAAGTATAGGACTTGAAACGATACTCTTATATTCTCCCGAGGATGCCAATTCACTTGCTGTTAAACTTGCCTGCAGAAGTTACAAATTCCTTTCTTCAAAACTTGAGGATAGTTATCTTGACAGAGAGATGATAATTGAAAAGGCATTGGAACTTAATGTCGATTACATCCATCCCGGTTATGGATTTCTCGCAGAAGATCCTGAGTTTTTCAGATTATGTGAAGAGAAGAATATTGAGGTTATTGGCCCGGGATCAAAAGTTCTTTCAATAGTTGAAGATAAAATAGAGTTAAGAAAGATAGCTGAAGACCTTGGGATAAGAGTCCTCAAATATTCAAAAGTAATAAAAAGCCATCTTGATTATGAGAAAATTCCAGAAAGCTTCCATTACCCTCTTATTTTAAAACCACTTAAAGGACAAGGCGGGAAGCGAATCAGAGTCGTTGAAAATAAGGCCAGAGGAGAGGAGAGGGCCAGCAAGATGCTCCAGCGTGAAGACACTAAGAGGATGGGGATATTCGCGGAGGAGTTTTATCCTGACAGCCACCACATTGAGATCCCGTTCATCAGAGATATTAACGGCAATATACTTTTCCTTCCTGAAATAGAATCTTCCGTGCAGAGAAGATTTCAGAAAATATTTCAGGAATCTCCATCTATCAATATTTCAGATAACCTGAGAGAATCTTTATACGAAGATTCCAGAAAACTTATCGAGGAGATCAACTTTGTCGGATTAGGTTATACGGAATTTATTGTAAACAACGGGGCCTCATATTTCTCTGAAATTAATCCTTCTTATCAGATCAACACATTAATTCCTGAGATCCATATGATCGCAAATTTCCTGAAGAAACAATTTGCTATTTCTAACGGGGAGCTGCTTCACCATGTTAAAGGTATAAGGATCTTAAAACCGAAATATACAATTCTTCTTGTTTCACTCATGGCAGAGAACCCGTTTGATGAGTTCAGGCCATCTTCAGGAATTGTTACCGAATTCTTCAGCTATTCAACCATAAGAAATATGTTTAAAACAAGCTTGTACACAGGAGCAAAGGTATCCCCCCTTTATGACCCATATATCGGAAAGATCGCAACATTTGCCGAGAGGAGAGAAAATTCAATCAAAGATATGAATAACTTTCTGAAGAACATAATTATAAAAGGCATCAGAACGAATTTGAACTTTCTCAGGCATGTCCTTAACAGCAATTGTCTTTTTTCCGGAGATACAACTATTGATTTCCTCAACCAGAAATGTAAATTCAATGAAAGAAAAAGAACTGAAGAAGAACATCAGGTAGCTGCAGCATTATTATCTTCAATATTCCATATAGATAACAGAAAAAAAAACTATAAGGAACAACTTGAAAAAATGAAACAACCAGGTTTTTTTAAAAGACTTTTCAAAAAATTCTGAGGTAAAAAATGAAATATAAATTTCAATTGGACAAAAAAAACTTTGAAACTGTGATCGCAAACAGTACTACATTTCACTCAGAGACAGAAATAAGGATCAATAAACAGAGAGTTAATATTCTTATCGGTGAATATGATGAAAAAGAGATCCGGTCAATCTTTCTGGATAATAAACTTTATCAGGTAGAAGTAGAGAAAAATAATGAAGGGTATCCTACAGGTATCTATATAGATGGTGAGTATTATTCAGCAAATCTTTTAAAGATCGACAAACTTTTTTACTATAAAGAGAAAGAAACAGTCTCAAAAAAATCCGGGACAGTAAAAAGTTTTATCCCGGGGAACATTGTAAAGATATTCCTGAAAGAAGGTGATACGGTGAAAGAGGGAAATCTTGTCCTGGTCCATGAAGCAATGAAAATGGAAAATGAGATGCGGGCGCCTATCTCCGGCACTATCAAATCTATAGGCGTAAAAGAAGGAGAAAATATATTAGCTAACCAACTCCTCTTTGAAATAGAATAACCACCTAAATAATGAAAAGGGTCGGTGCCCATGTAAGTTCTTCCGGTGGAGTTGAAAATTCTCCCCTGAATGCAGAGAAAATTCATGCAAAAGCTTTTGCTTTTTTCACAAAAAATCAAAAACAATGGAATGCGAAACCTTTATCCTCAAAGAATATTGATGATTTTCTAAGGAATTGTGAGGATAATGGATTCATTCCGGATTACATTCTCCCTCATGACAGTTATCTTATTAATTTGGGAAATCCGGAAAAAGACGGGCTCATCAGATCAAGGGATGCTTTCATTGATGAGATAAACAGATGTTCACAACTGGGTTTGAAATATCTTAATTTCCACCCCGGCAATCACAAAAAAATGATATCCGAAGATGAATGCCTGGATCTCATCTCAGAGTCACTGAATCTTGCCCTGGATGTAACAAAAGGAGTAACTCTGGTTATTGAAAATACAGCCGGGCAGGGTACAAGCCTTGGATACAGGTTCGAACATCTTGCTCATATTATTAATAAAACTGAAGACAAATCCAGAATAGGTGTATGTATAGATACATGCCATACATTTGCTTCGGGTTATGATCTACGTACATTTGAGACATATTCAGAAACAATGAATAAATTTGAAAGGATAGTTGGCTTCAAGTATTTAAAGGGTATGCATTTGAATGACAGTAAAGTGAAGCTTGGCAGCCATGTGGACAGACACCATTCTCTGGGTCAGGGAGAGTTGGGGCTGGACCCTTTCAAATTTATTATGAGTGATCCCAGAATTGATGAGATCCCCATGATCCTTGAGACAATTGATTCATCTATTTGGGAAAAAGAGATTGAACTGTTATACTCATATAAGGAAGTCTGAACCAAATAAATGGCAACATCTTTCATGCAGGAAAATATTAAAGGTTACTCCATAAAGAAACAACTCGGCTTTGGCGGCATGTCGAGGGTCTATCTTGCTTATGATCCCAAGTTAAAGAGAAATATTGCTATAAAAGTACTCTCTCCATCATATTCTGCGGACAAAAGAGTTACAAAAAGATTTGTAAAAGAAGCACGAACTGCGGCACAGCTACAGCATTCAAATATCATCTCTATATATGACGTGGGAAAGTTCAGGGATCAATACTATATCGCTATGGAATATTTGAAGGAAGGCCTGAAAGATAAAATAAATAAAGGTAATTTGAAAAATGATCCGGAAGCAACATTAAAAATAGTAAAAAAAATTGCCGAGGCATTATTGTATGCTCACAAAAAAGGCTTTATTCACAGAGACATAAAACCTGACAATGTGATGTTCAGAGATGACGGCACCCTGATATTGCTTGATTTCGGAATTGTAAAAGCTTTAAGATCTGAAAGTAATCTCACCAGAACCGGAATGTCGGTTGGAACACCCAAATATATGAGTCCCGAGCAGATGAGAGCAAAAAAAGTTGATGAGAGGAGTGATATTTACAGTCTTGGAATAGTGCTATACGAAATTCTTACCGGTGCTGCTCCATACAAAACTGATGATCTGATCACACTTGCCATGAAGCATGCTCAGGGGCCTGTACCGGAATTGCCGAGAAAGTATGAATTCATCCAGCCCCTTCTGAATAAAATGATAGCTAAAAAACCCTCTGAGAGAGTAAGAGATTGCGAGGGACTTATAAGGCTTATAGATGCACTTCTTTACAGAATCAAAAATCAGAGAACGGGATCAGTCAGAAAGTACGAAAGGGGTACGGAGAAAGCCGGATCCAAAAGGGGCAAAATGTCAAACAAGAGTTTGACCGGACTTATCTTTGCTCTGATTCTGATTACTGTTCTTCTCACAGCTTCAATCTTCCTGATCAGAGAGGCAAATATCAAAAGGGAGCACTCAAGCTGGGAAAAAGCAAAGGAAGCAAAAACAATCCCTGAAATGGAAAAATATCTGGAAAACTATCCGGATGGAATATATTCAGAACAGGCAAAAAAGATCCTGAATAATCTAAAAAAAGGGAATCAGAAGATCCTTAATTGATCAGATAATAATTCTGGGTAAAAGCGGATTCAGGCGTGAAACAAACTCATAATTAATAGTACCTGCAAGTTCTGCAAGATTATCAACCAATATCTCTTCTCCGGCATCCTTTCCAATTATTGTGACCACATCACTTTCCATTACAGATTCAATATGAGTTACATCAGCTATGAACATATTCATACATATCCGGCCTCTCACAGGTGCGGTTTTCCCATTTATCAGGACATTTGAAATATTTGATAATTTCCTGTCATAGCCATCATAGTAACCGACAGGGACAACTACCATTACTGATTTGATATATGTTTTGTAAGTGAGTCCATAACTGACAGGTGTTCCAATATCAAGTTTTTTGACCTGTGCTACTCTGGACTTTAAACTGAGGACCGGTTTGAGTTCAATTTTCTTTCCGTTCTTTTCAGTGAAGGAGACATAGGTTTGTTTTGAAGGCCAGAATCCGTAGGCTGAGATCCCAACCCTTACCATATCAAAATATGTTTCAGGAAACAGGAGGGCTGAGGCTGAACAGGAGAAATGGCGAATAAGACCTTCCCTATTAAACTCTTTTAAAAGTTTATGAAATTTGTTCAATTGTTCCATTGCAAAAGTATGGTCAGTAGTATCTTCAATATTTGCAAAATGGGAATAAATCCCTTTTATCTCAATATTATTCAACTGATTAGTCTTAAAAAATTCAAGAAGTTCTTCGGGGCGAATCCCAAGACGGGAAGTCCCGGTTTCTACTTTAAGATGCGCCAGCCCTTTTAACTCTGATCCCGAACCAGCATCCTCAGCTCTCAGTAGAAATTCTATTGAAGGAATAACAAATTCAATTTCAGACTTTATCGCTTCTGTAAGATCCTTTTCATCAAGCCAGCCTAGGATAAGAATATTTTTCCCTTCATCAATTTTTTTTACTTCCAGTGCTTCACTGAGCGAATCAACACCATAATAATCGAAAGAATCCAAATCCTTTGTAATTTCGACTATTTCCCGTAGGCCATGGCCGTATGCGTTCGCCTTAACTGTAAATAGAATTTTCTTTTCTTTAGCCAGATTTTTGAAAACAGACAAGTTATGCCTCAAATTTTCTGAATTGAGTTCTATCCAGTTTTTCATACGATAATCACCTGATCCGGATCACTTTATATCGGTTATGACCATTTCCCATTCATCATCTTCATTCTCAACTACCTGATAGAGTTTATTCTTACTTATAGAATATGGATAAGGCCTCACAATATTCTGGTCTCTGAACGAGATCATTCTGGTCTCGATAAATTTCCCGTCTGTTCCGTAAATGATAAATTCCGCTTTTTCTCCATCTCTTCTATATGTCTGCATATATACCTTGTCATCAGATACTATAGAAGTTTGAATATTTGAAAAATGTGATGGAAACTCCAAATTATCTTTAAAAAAACTCCAATATTGTTTTATCCCGGGATCACTTTTGTAAAAGTTCAAGATCTTCTCTTTATGCTCCTGATTGATCTTAAATAGTTTAAATTTATGAGCAATAGGAGGAAATTCTTTCCCGCTCTTATCATAGACATGAATAACTCCATCCTTATCTTCAACATAAGCCCTCCCTTTCCAGGTTGAGAAGACAGGTATTCTTCCGATAGGATTCATTTTTTTTCCCTGCTGAAAGAAATGCTTCTGCTTAAGTAAAAGTTTCTGCCTCTTAAAATCTTTATCATAATAATCAGCACCAAAATACATAATACTGTCCTCAATGATGAGTCTGAGTCCTACATATCCATCAGAAAGGGGCTTGAAAAATCCGGAGAATACACCGATAAGTACTTTCTTCTCACTGATGTATGTCCCGTCTTTTTCCCAGAATGAAACTTTTCCCTGACTGTTAACTATTAACTTGTCAGTTGCAACATTGATCTGAAGAGGTATCTGAGGTTGAACAAGAAATTCCTGAGGCCCTGCTCCCGCTTTCCCAAAAACTTTTGCCAGCTTCATATTGCTCAAATTGTATATATATATTTTCGCCCCTTCAGTAAAATAGATCTGCTTCGAATCAATTTCCATAGAGAGCGGATTCAGCAGATCATCAAGAACAGTCCCGCTTTGTCCATAAAATGGAAGGACAATAAATACAAAAGCAAGTATATAAATGATCTTTTTCATTTTTAACTCCATAATAATTAATTATAACAGAGAATCCTGTTTTACCTAAATAGATGCTTTTTTTAAATTTTGTTTTTAAGATTATAACTTTTTGCTCAGAAAATATGTATAATTGAATATCTTTTATTAATAAAAATGGAGGTTATATGAGCAATTATAATTCCCGAAATAACGGGGAGAAAAAATCAGGTTTTACAAGGAGAGAGTTTATGTCAATTAGTGCAAAGGGGGCTGCTGCTGCATCGATACCCCTATTTTTTAGTAACAATATAAATATGGCATTCGGAAAAGAAATCCCCGGATCTTCTGAATTAGGGAATTATTACAATCACTTCGGAGTAGATGAAAAACTGATCCAGGATATTTTTTCCACTGCATTATCGTATGGAGGAGATTATTGCGATATCTTTTTCCAGCATAGTATCAATAACACAATCGGACTTGAGGACAAACAGGTAAACAGAGCTTATTCCAATATTGATTTCGGTGTAGGAATCAGAGTTTTGAAAGGGGATCAGACCGGCTATTCTTTTACTGAAGATATTTCAGCCAAAGCAATGAAACTCGCTGCAAAGACTGCTGCCAATATTGCAAGCGGATCAAAGAGAGTAGATCCAATTGATCTGAAATTGATAAAACCAAAAGATTATTATCCCATAAAAACAAAATGGGAAGATGTAAAAATCGATAGAAAAATACCTTACCTTCAGAGAATAAATGATAAAGTTTTCACTCTTGATAAAAGAGTAGTAAAATCATCTGTATGGTTCGTTGACCAGAGTTCATATATTCTGGAAGCTTCATCAGACGGCCTCATATCCTATGACTTCCAACCGATGACACTGGCATATGTTTCATGTACTGCAGAAGAGAACGGAAAAAAAGAGAATAACTCCTTCTCATTAGCTATCAGGGACGGAATTGATTTTTTCACTCCTGCAAGAATTGATCAGTTGGCAGAAGAAGCAGTCAAACGGACAGTATCATTATTTGAGGCAGTGAAACCCAAAGGAGGAGAGATGGAAGTAGTACTGGCTGCAGGAAGTTCAGGAATACTCCTTCATGAAGCTATAGGGCATGGAATGGAAGCTGATTTTAACAGAAAGAAAGTATCAATTTTCTCTGATAAAATAAACAAGCCCGTAGCGGAAAAGATCGTTTCAATAGTTGATGACGGAACAAACCCAAGCATAAGAGGTTCGATTAACATTGACGATGAGAATATAGAATCACAGAGAACATTTCTTGTCAGGAACGGAATTCTGGAAAGTTACCTTCACGACCGGATAAGTGCAAAGCATTATAAAGTAAAACCTACAGGCAATGGAAGAAGACAATCATTCAGATTCGCTCCACTCCCAAGAATGAGAAACACATTTATGTTGCCAGGCCCCCACAAAAAAGATGAGATAATCAAAAGTGTAAAAAACGGACTCTATGCGGAAACATTCACTAATGGTGAAGTTTATATCGGAGCAGGAGATTTCACTTTTTATGTAAAATCAGGATTCCTGATAGAAAACGGGAAACTTACAAAGCCGGTCAAAGATATCAACATAATTGGTAACGGACCCGATGTCCTGAAAAAAATAAATATGGTAGCTGATGATTTTAAAATGGCTGAAGGTGGATGGACTTGCGGAAAGAACGGACAGGGAGTGCCGGTTTCAATGGGACTTCCAACGATCAAAGTATCATCTATTACAGTAGGAGGTGTAAGGTAAAATGAACAGAAAAGAGAGAACAAAACTTGCAAAATGGGTCTCCGTTAAGATAGGTAAAGCCGGAGCTGAGCAATCTTCAGTATATGTATCAAATAGTAGAAAGATTGAAATAGAGTACAGAGATGGACAAATTGAAAAACTTAAAGAATCTACCCAGAATTCACTTAGCTTAGACCTTTATGTCGATGGGAAATATTCCAGCCACAGCACCAATAATCTGGATCGTACGGACCTTGAAAAGTTTATCGGGGAAACTGTATCAATGACAAAATATCTCAGCAAGGATAAATTCAGATCACTCCCTGACAAAAAGCTTTATGAGGGGAAAAAAGATATTGACCTGAAATTGAATGATCCGGATTATGAAAAAATTGAAACAAAGCAGAGAGTAGAACTGGTCAGAGAGATAGAGTCAGCAGCGAAGAAAAGATCAGACAAACTTATAAGTGCTACAGCAGGTTATTCTGACACTTTTTCAGAATCCGTTATGGTCAATTCGAACGGGTTTATCGGAGAAAAAACATCTACAAATTATTCCTGTGGTGCTGAAGCTACTGTAAAAGATGGTGACAAAGGGAGGCCTGAGGACTACTACTATTCCAGGTCAAGATTTTTCAAAGAACTTCCTTCTCCTCAATTCCTCGGGGAAAGAGCAGTGGACTATGCTGTAAGAAAGATCGGCCAGGAAAAGATCGATTCGGGAATCTTTGATATGCTCATTGAGAACAGATCAGTTGGAAGGATACTCTACGCACTTTACGGACCTATGAGCGCCCGTTCGATCCAGCAGAAGAGATCATTCCTGGAAGGAAAAATCGGGAAACAGATCAGTTCTGCAAAACTTACAATCATAGATGATCCGTTTGTTCCCAAAGGCATGGGATCAAGATTATTCGACAACGAAGGTATCACATCAAAAAAGCGAACTATAATAAAGAACGGAATACTGAAAGATTATTATATTGATAGTTATTACGGGAAAAAACTTGGAATGACACCCAATTCCGGTTCTTCTTCAAATCTGGTTTTCGAATATGGAAACAGGCCAATAGAGGATATAACAAAGAACATAGAGAAAGGGATCCTGGTAACCAGCTTTATCGGCGGAAATTCGAACCCTACCACAGGTGATTTCTCCTATGGTGTAATGGGGCTTCTGATTGAAAAAGGAAAAATTATCAAGCCTGTAAATGAGATGAATATAACAGGAAATATTGAAGAATTGTGGGGAAAACTTGTAGAAGTGGGAAATGATCCCTACCCTTACTCTTCATGGAGAACTCCTTCGGTTCATTTTTCCGACATACATTTTAGCGGAAGATAAGGCCAAAACAGGCAGTATCACTTGACATATTCGCTTCTATAGGGTATTTTTCTATTTCAGGAGAGTTCTATGAAAGAGTATAAAGGTGATTTGATTTCAAAGGGGTATAAATATGCTCTTGTTGTATCAAGATTTAATAACTTTGTAACTGAGAAACTTCAGGAAGGTGCAGTAGATGCACTTTTAAGGAGTGGTACAAAAAAAGATGAGATAGATATCGTAAAAGTGCCGGGTGCATTTGAGATACCTCTGACCGCTAAGAGGTGTGCTTCTTCAGGAAAATATGATGCAATTATTTGCCTCGGAACAGTGATACGGGGAGAAACCCCCCATTTTGATTTTGTTGCAAATGAGGTTACTAAGGGGATCGCAATACTGAACCTCGAATTTTCGAAACCAATTGCATACGGAATTATTACTGCAGATAATACTGAACAGGCAATAGAGAGAGCTGGAAATAAAATGGGTAATAAAGGTTTTTCCGCAGCTCAAGCTGCAATCGAGCTTCTTAATCTTTTTAAAGATGCGGAAATCTAAGCTTTGTAATGTTCCGGGTTAAGTACAGCCGAGAAGTTATCCTGAAATTACTCTACCAGATCGACGTAACAAATCAGTTCGATGTTCCTCCGGCTGAAATTTTAAAGACTAATAGTAATTTTTTCAACGATATAAATGAAGTTGAATTAGAGTTTATAACAGATATTATTACGAGGATAATAAAAGACAAAGAGACGATCGACAATAGAATATCAAAAGATTTGATAGGATGGAGACTAGAGAGACTGACACCGATAGACAGAAATTTGATCAGAATGGGAATAGCCGAATCAATGAAAACAGGAAATAAGATCATTGTTATTGATGATATAGTCAGAATTGCAAAAAAATATGGTGGGGATGAATCCTATAAGATCATCAACGCAGTTCTGGATAAGGTTGTTGAATGAAACTCATCCTGATCTTTTTACTACTTTTTTCCCCGTCAAGACATGTTGAACAAATTGATGTAAGACTTATAACAGAGCAAAACTCTATTTTTCAGGAATTTGAAAATGAGAATTTTGTCCAGAATGTAAAGGTCAATGGAAAGATCGTAAATATTTTTATCGAAAACTCAAATTATCTCGACATTAACCTTAACTACCGGCTTTTTATAAACAAGGCTGAACTCGATTCCTCAGGTAAATATATCAGGAGAACCTTCACTGAACTTTTTAATGAGAACATAACTCTCCGAACCTTCCTGTTGAATATTTCATTCTATTTAAAAGATAATATAAAGTATTGGGGTGACAGCCCGTTTAAAGACCCGGAAGATGTTGTAATTTATAAGAAAACCAATTGTGTCGGCTACTCAGCACTTGTAAAAGAACTTCTTGAATTTGTGAATATCAAAAGCAGATTCATCAGTGGCTTTTATCTGAAAAGAGGAAGGAAAGGTACATACGATCCTGTTCCCCATAGATGGCTGGAATTATTCCTTCCTGACTCCACTTCCTTTTTTTATGATCCACAATACCAGGGATTTAAAGCAAACTATATAGTGGTAAGGCCCGGAAATGATTTCAAAACGATAGAAAAATTTAAGATAAATTTCCTGCAAAGGGGAAAAAAACTTTTAAATTGAGAGGGTATAAAATGGAAGATCACACAAAAATAAGACTTGAAAAGATCGAAAAGATCAGCGAACTTGGTATAGAGTGTTATCCATATGAATTTGATGTCAGGGATAATTTATCAGATATTAAAAAAAGTTATGCTGATTTCACAAGAGAAGATCTGGAAGAGAGAAAGATAGAAGTAAAAACAGCAGGAAGAATAATTTCAATAAGGAAAATGGGGAAGAGTGCATTTATCCATTTTTTTGACGGGGAGGAAAAGCTTCAGATATATATCAGGAAAGATAAAGTTGATGAAAAAGTTTTCGCTCTTTTTAAACTTCTCGATATCGCAGATATTATCGGTGTATCAGGTACTTTATTCAAAACGCAAAGTGCAGAACTGACTATCCTTATTTCAGATCTGACATTCCTTTCGAAATCTCTTCATCCTTTACCTGAAAAATGGCATGGGCTTCAGGACAAAGAATTGAGATTCCGGCAGAGATATCTTGATCTTATCGTAAATGAAAGCAGCAGAAAAATAGTAAAGATCAGGTCTGAAATTATACAGAATATCAGAATGTTCTTCTACGAAAAAAATTATGTTGAGGTGGAAACACCGATGATGCATTCTCTTCCGGGAGGAGCCGCGGCAAAACCATTTGTTACTCACCATAACTCACTCAATATAGACCTTTTCCTCAGAATAGCCCCTGAACTTTATCTGAAAAGACTTCTCGTTGGAGGAATGTCAAGGGTTTTCGAAATTAACAGAAATTTCAGAAACGAGGGTATATCAATAATGCACAACCCTGAATTTACTATGCTTGAATTTTACGAATTATATAAGGATTTCAATTATTATATGAGTTTGACCGAAGAGTTGATTACTATGTTAAATGAGAAGATACTCGGATGTAATGAGATCGAGTTTCAGGATAAAAAGATCTCGATGAGCATACCTTTCAAAAGAGCAAAATATATGGAACTTATTTCTGAGAAATCGGGAGTTCCTGTTGAAGATCTATGGGATGAAAAAAAATTACTTAAGTTTATTGAAGGAAAATTCAATGAGGATGATATACCTCCGACATTCGGAAAAATGCTGGACCTGATGTTCGATCACTATGTTGAAAAACACCTTGTTGAACCCACCTTTGTAACATATTATCCGAAAGCCATCTCTCCACTGTCAAAAGAGTCCAGACTCGACAAACGTGAGACTGAGAGATTTGAATTGTTTATTGCCGGAATGGAGATAGCAAACGGATTTTCTGAGCTGAATGATCCAGTCGAACAGAGAAAGAGATTCGAATCTCAGGTGAAAGACAGAGAGAAAGGAGATGACGAAGCCCAGGTAGTAGATAACGACTTTCTCAGAGCATTGGAGCATGGGATGGCTCCTGCCGCAGGAGAAGGAATAGGTATTGACAGACTGGTTATGCTATATACGGGTGCAGAGAATATCAAAGAAGTTATATTATTTCCGACATTACGCCCGAAAGAATGAAATTTGAATTTTTTATTGCAAAAAGATATCTGACAAAGGGAAGAAAGAATTCATTTATTTCTACAATCTCAATTGTATCAACAATTGGCATAGCAATAGGTGTTGCTGCTCTTATTATCGCATTAGCCCTTTTAAATGGCTTTCAGAGTGATATAAGAGATAAGATCCTTGACTCAACTGCTCACATAATGCTGAATGATTTAACAGGGGAAGGCCTGGATAATTTTGAAGAGACCATTTCAACAATAAAGGAAAAAATTAAAGATATCACATATATTTCTCCTGTTGTTTTCGGAACAGTTTTGTTGAAGGGAAATTACAACAACGGTTCAGGTGCTATATTGAGAGGACTTGACCTTTCAAAAAAGACAAAGGAGAACTGGCTTAGATCTATCCCCGCCGATGACCTCCCGAGAGGCAGGAACCAATTAATGATCGGTAGGGAACTTGCAACAAGGAATGGCCTGGGAAAAGGAGACACATGTATCATTGTATCACCACAAACAGTCCTGTCACCAACAGGATTGATTCCAAAGATGAAAAAATTCACGATCTCCGGAGTCTTTAAGTCAGGCCTTTATGAGATTGATAACGGAACAATAGTAACAGATATTAGAACAGCACAAAAATTATTCAGGTTGGGAAATAGAGTAAATTATATTCAGATCTTCATCAGGGATATGTTCGAAGTAGACGAAATTCGTACCGAACTTCTAAACATCCTGCCCCCCAGATTTTCTATAATTTCATGGAAGGAGCATAACGCTGCACTTTATACTGCTCTCGATCTTGAAAAGACAGTTCTTTTCTTTACCCTCTCACTAATAATTGTTGTTGCTTCTTTAAATATAATCGCAGGGCTGATCCTCCTTGTGATTCAGAAGATAAAGGATATCGGTATATTACTTTCATATGGAGCTTCTGCTAAAATGATCAGGAAAATATTCTTTATTCAGGGTGCTATAATAGGCCTTACAGGTACTGCTCTCGGTGTATTTATCGGCCTTGGGTTTTCTTTTTTTGCAAACAAATTTGAGCTTATAAAGATTCCACAGGAAATATATCAGATGAGCCATGTCTCTTTTAATATCAGATTTACAGATCTAATGGCTGTTATAGCAATATCACTTCTTATAAGTTTTACTGCCACACTTATACCATCGAAAAAAGCATCCTCGGTAAAAATCGTTGATGCAGTAAAAAGTGAATAACATGAACAAGGAAGAAGGAATTATTACCAAAACCAAGGATGATACAGCCTGGGTAAAAGTGAGAAGAACTTCGATGTGTGAAGTTTGCAACAGCAAGAGCGTCTGCAATACTCTGAATGATAGTAATACAATGGAAGCACAGGTCTACAACCCGATTAATGGGAAGGAAGGAGACCGGGTAGAATTTATGATCTCCACGTCCTCACTTCTGAAAATTACAAGCCTCTTATATATTTTTCCGTTGATTTTTCTTCTGACAGGATCGATATCCGGATATATATTTTTCAAACCTCCGGAATTTTATGCGTTAGTTCTGGGGTTATCAGGCTTTTTTATTTCCTATCTGCTTATCAGATTCATTTCATCAAAAATGGCAGGAAGCAAAAAATTCACTCCGGAGATAATACGAATACTCAAGCCCTGAACTGACCAAACAAGTTCAGGACCGAATTCAGTATATCTTATTTATCTGATGTGAAGATGATTCGTCGCCAATATCATCCATTCCTCTTTTGTGAAATTAGCACTGATATCTCTGGATGCAATGGCTCCATCATGCAAAGTACTTATTGCAGAACCATGGATCGAATTGTTCAGAGCTTTTGATTCCTCTGCGATCCATGCTTTGGCCTCAGAACCATGAAAAATATTTCCATTTGTTTTGCTTATATTGGCCGGATCGATTGTCATCAGCCATCCGGAACCATATGGATCAGAAGTTAAAAGTGATGGATTATTGATGATATCATAATTCAATTCATCGACAACTCCTTCCAGTGGAGATGAGAATTCAAAATCTCCGAAATTATGCTTTGCTGACCAGAAAAATTCACCAATATCAACTTTTTTCCCGAGCCCTGGAAGAGATATATCATCCAGGCTACT
>JAOZUQ010000039.1 GCA_029938635.1 Candidatus Aminicenantota bacterium | reverse complement strand
CGGTGCTTGACATTTTCTGAATAAGCCCCCCTTTAATCCCCCCTAAAAGGGGGAGACAATATTAGGAGATTTTCTTTTGTTGAATTTTCCAGAATTTTATTAATAATAATAAGTAATGAGACTCTTCATCGGGATAAAACTTTCTGAACAGGTAAGAGAAAAATTATGTGAGATATGCAGGAACCTGAAGGAGAGGGCATCCCAAATGAAATGGGTTAATGAAGACAATGTTCACCTTACCCTGAAATTTCTGGGAGAAACAGAAAAGAGAGATCAAATAATAGAAATACTTGATAAAAAAATCTCTGCTTCCGGATTCACACTTAAATTTACCGGACTGGGCAAGTTCGGAAGAGGTGATGAATTGAGGATACTATGGGCGGGTATTGAACATTCAGACGGGTTAAATTCACTGTTCAATGAGATCGAATCCGGATTGGAACCACTCGGTTTCCCGAGAGAGGAAAGGAAATTTTCACCGCATATAACACTCGGAAGAAATAGATACGGGAAGGTGCATCCGGATCTCATAACTGAAATTGACAGGCTATCTGACCACTCTTTCGGAGAACAGGAGATATCCTCCTTCCAATTGTTGAGCAGTACCTTAACCCTCTCCGGACCAATCTACAAAACTATCTCAAACTTCTGTCTCTAAAATGCAATGCTTAGGGACGGTACCAAAACATTAACTTTACAAATGACATGAAAGGGTACCGTCCCCAATCATTTCATTTTTTGAGGTGGGAGATGTATTCTTCTCTGCATTTTTCGGAACAGAAGAAGTATAACTCACCACTTGATTTTAATTTAAATGAAGTTTTTTCCAGAACGTAAGTACCGCACACAGGATCCTTTTCCATCCTTTCGATCCCATCCTCTTTTTTTTTACCTCTCCGGCTTTTCAGGTTAAAAAAATTCTTATCACCTTTTACTACAACTTTATAAAAGAAAAATCCTATCAGCATAAAGATAACAAATGATATTATCCTCTTTAAAAGAATGATCATAATATTTTATTCCGCAGCTTTAACTATCTCACCACTGTTTATCATTTTTACTATACTTTCAAAGAGGACATCCATCCTTGAATCCTGCTTCAGGAAAGGTACTTCTCTCCTGACAACACTTTTAACTTTCTCGAGTTTTGGAGATGTTTTTTCCTCATAAAAATCCAGGGCCTGCAGCGAAGCCATCAGCTCAATAGCCAGAATATATTTCACATTTCCGACTATCTCGCCAGCTTTTCTTGCTGCAAAGTTGCCCATGCTGACATGATCTTCCTGATTTGCTGAAGTTGGAATATTATCAACCGAAGCAGGATGTGCGAGGGTCCTGTTCTCCGATGTCAATGCCGTAGCAGTAACATGAGCGATCATGAAACCTGAATTAAGGCCGTTATCCTCGATAAGAAAAGGAGGCAGGTCCATGTTTGTAGCCGGATTTATTACCCTGTCTATCCTTCTCTCGGAGATATTTCCAAGTTCGGTCATCACAATTGACATAAAATCCATTGCAAATGCAACCGGAGCACCATGAAAATTTCCACCGGACAGGATCTCTTTCCTTTCGGGAAATATAAGAGGATTTTCAGTTGCAGAATTTATTTCAATTTCAAGTATTCTTCTCACATGATCAAGAGTATCACGTATAGCCCCGTGCACCTGAGGAATGCAGCGGACAGAATATGCATCCTGAACCTTATTCTTCCCACTATGTGAGGCCCACAAAGGTGAATCCTTGATAAGCCTCATAATATTCTTTGCTGTATTGATCTGGCCGGAATATGATCTGACCATCTGGATCTCTTCAAAGAACGGCGATGGGTTACCAAGTTGAGCTTCAAATGTCAATGCGCCTGCAATATCTGCGATTTTAACAAGATTTTCACTATCGACAAGATTGAATATCCCTATTGCAGTAAGAACCTGAGTACCGTTAATCAATGCAAGGCCCTCTTTCTCAACCAATTCAAGTGGAGTTATCCCCTCTTCTCTGAATACATCAGACGTTTCCCGGATCTCTCCTTTAAACTTTACCTTTCCTTCACCAAGAAGAGAAAGAGCAAGGTGAGACAGTGGCGCAAGATCCCCCGATGCCCCTACAGACCCCTTTGCAGGGAGAATGGGAAGGATGTTCCTGTTTAATAATTCAAGCAGCAATTCCACCACTTTCAGCCTTACTCCACTATAACCTTTGGCAAGTACATTTGCCCTCAACAGGATCGTACCCCTGACAACATGATCCGGAAGAGGATCACCAACACCTGCAGTGTGGCTCTTTATAAGATTTCGTTGAAGCTGTTTAAGGTCAGAGCTATTAATTCTCTTTGATGCAAGAGCACCGAATCCGGTATTAATTCCATAATAGGCCTTCCCGGTTTTTATAAAATCCTCAAGAGTTTTCCGGGCCAGTTGAATTCCAGATTTTGCTTCATCAGTTAATCCTACTCTGGCGCCATCTTTTGATATTTTAAGAAATTCGTCAATTGTTAGTTTGTTTCCATCAATATTTATAAGCATATTTTCGTCCTCACTAGAAAAACTATCACCAGGCCTGTGATGATCATCACAAATGCCATGATCTGCAGGGTCCTGGGATCTGTATCTGCGATCCTCCTGTAGTATTCCTTCATCTTCAGAGGAGCAATAAACATTGGAAGTGCTTCGATTATCATTATAGAACCAAGAATTATCAGAATCAGCCAGAGTGTCATTGTCACTTCATAATTTCTTTTCTGGAAAAATCCCTTTCAAGTTTGAATTCATCCCAGTCAAAAGGATATGTCCCTTCTGTAATTATCTGAGCAAGATATTTCCCGATCGCAGGCCCGAACATAAATCCATGGCCCGACATTCCTGCTGCCACATAAAACCCCTTAGTTCCGGTCTTGTCAATTATAGGACTTCCATCAGGGGTCATTGAATAGCTTCCGCCCCAATGCCTGAGTACATTAAGATCTTTAAGTTTGGGGATGAGCCTTGATGTTCTCTTCGACATTTCCAGGAGAAATTCAGAACTTGAAGAGGTCTGCTTCCCGGGTTTGTTTGGGACAGGCGTATAACATCCGATTATCTGGCCTGTTACCATCTGTTGAAAATAACATCCATCCGGCCTGTAATCTACTACCATCGGATCGAACAGATGTTCATACCGGTCAGAAATAAGGGCTTCATGTTCTTCAGGAAATATCGGAAGTTCAATTTTCGCCATTTTACCTACTTCCACCGCCCATGGACCGGCGGCATTAACTACAACAGGAGATTCCAGAAATTCTCCATTTTCAAGTTCAACACCGGTAACCGCTCCATCAACAATTTTAATCCCGGTAACCTCAGTAAAAGTCCTCACTACAGAACCATTATCTCTCATTCCGTTTATATACCCTTTGAGAACCTTGAAAGGGTAAGCCTGCCCGTCATCCGGGGAATAGACACCACCTTTCAGTCCTTCAGTATTAATTCCGGGGACAAGCTCTTCACATTGTTCAGGATTTAGTTCTTTTACATTCAGACCAAGTTTTTTCTGAAGTGTCATTACTCCCCTGAATGCATCAAGTTTTTCTTCCGAATGAGCAAGGAAAAGATAACCTCCGGCCAGGAATTCCACAGAAAACCCGAACTCTTTCTCCATTCCGATGAAGTGAGACATACTTTCCTGCATAAGCCTGATGGAAGCTTCAGTGGAGAACTGCATCCTTATCCCGCCGATACACCGTCCGGTTGATCCTGAACCTGTATATTTTTTCTCGATTACAATGGTTCTCAACCCTTTTTTGGTTAAATGATATCCCACAGAAAGTCCTACAATCCCGCCCCCTATGATCACTGCATCAAACTTTTTGCTCAATTCAGCCTACATTTTTAATCGAACCCAGTATCTCCAATGAGATTACATGTCTCTGAATCTCATTAGTTCCTTCATAGATCTGGAGCAGTTTGGCATCTCTCATCATCTTCTCTACAGGATAATCTTTCATATAGCCATATCCACCCAGAATTTGAACTGCATCTATAGTTGTTTTCATCGCAACATCCGTTGCAACAACTTTTGCCATAGCAGATTCCTTTGATGCCTTCATATTATTGTCAAGCATCCAGGCAGACCTGTGTACAAGTAACCTTGAAGCATCTATATCTGTTGCCATGTCGGCAAGTTTAAAAGCATTGTGCTGGAACGAAGCAATAGGCCTTCCAAACTGTACCCTGTTCTGAGCATACTTCAGAGCTTCCTCATAGGCAGCCCTTGCAAGTCCAACTCCGCCTGCTCCTACCGAAGGCCTTGCATAGTCGAGGGTTTTGAGAGCAATAATGAAACCAAAACCTTCTCTTCTGAGCAGATTTTTTGCAGGTACCTTTACATCATCAAAATATAATTCAGTTGTATTTGAAGCCCTGTGCCCCATTTTATTTTCATGTTTCCCGACCGACACTCCCGGGAGGTCCATAGGGACTATAAATGCAGACAGCCCCCTTGCGCCACGACCCGGATCGGTCGAGGCAAATATAACACCAAGTTTTGAGATCCCACCATTCGTAATAAACGTTTTAGAACCATTTAAAATATAGTAGTCACCCTCCTTCTTTGCCGTTGTTTTGACTACGGAGTTGTCAGATCCTGCTTCCCTTTCGGTAAGGCCGAAACAAGCATATGTAAGCTCTTTGGTCATAGGCTCAAGAAATTCTTTTTTCTGTTCATCATTTCCAAACAAAACTATTGGCATTGTTGCAAGAGTGTTTGCCATTATAGATGTATACATCCCCGCACAACCCCATGCCAACTCTTCACATACTACTGCATTCTGAATATTAGTAAACTCAAGTCCGCCTAGTTCAGCGGGAATATTTGATGTTAAAAACCCGATTCCAAAAGCTTTCTTCATTACATCATGAGGGAACTCATTCTTCTCATCATACTCTCCGGCAACAGGCCTTATTTCATTCTTTGCAAATTGATGTGTAAGATCTTTCAATTCTACAAGGTCTTCGCTTAGTCCAAAATCCATGGTAGGTCTCCTATATCTTAATTGATTTTATATCGTTCAGTATTTCCTGGGCGCTCTGGTATCTTTCTTCCCTTTTTTTCATCATGGTCTTCTCTATGATATAGACCAGTTTGTCCGGTATATCAGGAACAATACTTTTTAAAGATGGGAGGGGTTCGAAGAGATGCTGATAGAAAACATTCTCACCTTTGAAGGGTACACGGCCTGATATCAGATGAAAGAGAGTTGCTCCGGTAGAATATATATCAGTTCTGTGATCCGCATTAATACCCTGTATTTGTTCAGGAGACATATAATAAGGAGTCCCGGTAACAACACCGGTCTCACCTTTTTTTTGTTCACCCCTGATAATCGCCAGGCCGAAGTCCATGATCTTTATCTCCTTCTGCTTGGTGATCATGATATTGTGGGGCTTGATATCTCTGTGAATTATCCCCTTTCTATGTGAATAATCGAGAGCTTTTAATAGTTTTATAGCAACAAAAAGGATTTGAGGGATTGTGAACTTGTTCTTTCTTCTGAGGATAGTCATGAAATTCTCACCCTCAATAAATTCCATTGATATAAAATAATCATCATTTATCTGTCCGACATCATAGACAGTTACGATATTTGAGTGAGAAAGTGATGCAGTAGATCTTGCTTCAGTAAAGAATCTTTCGAGATTAACCTTGTCTTTGACCAAACTTTTATTCAGGATCTTAAGGGCAACTATCCTCTGCAGAACTGTATCCTCTGCCTTGAAAACGACTCCCATTCCTCCCTCACCAACTTTTCTGACTATCTTATATCTTCCCTGGGAGTTATCTGAAACAAGGTCAATTTCTTTATATTTTTTGATCAGTTTCTCAACTTCTTTTATCTTCTGATGAATATCCTTGAAAGAATAATCTTCTGTCAATATTCCCTGATAAATCTCATATGCTCTTTTAAAATTACCTAGATTCTCCTCTGCCTGGCCAAGGAGAAAATACCATTCAAGATTATTTTTGTTGATAGACTGGTGCGTCAATAATTTCCCAATCTTTTCAACAACCAGCTGAGGTTTATTATTATTCAGGAATATACCAGCCATCTGATTAACGGCTTTTTCAAAACCTTCAGCATCCATCTGGACTTTCTGAAAATTCGCCAATGCCCTCTTCTCATCATCTACTTTCTGGAAAGAGATACCTGCATTATAAAAATCTACGGACTTTTCAAACAGCTCACCGGCCTTTTGATATTTTTTATATTTGAATGAGAGGTCCGCTGCCGTTTTCCAGTCCCTGCCGAGTTCGAACATCTTTGCTGCCTCTTCTTCATTTCCTGTTTTAAGATAATTATCCGCTGCAGCAAGATAGTTCTGGTTCATAAAATAGCAATGGGCTGCCTTATCGAATAACTTGTTCCATTCAAACAATTCAGCAGCTCTTATAAAATCGTCTCCTTTTAGAAACCATTCTGCCGCTTCTGTAGTATTTCCTCTTGCAAATGCATCCTCACCCCTCAATTGAAAAGCAGTTTTCGGATTCCCGATCTTTTCATACAACGGAGCAGCCCGCAGAGGTAACTGAGCTTTTTCGAACAAATTAGCCGCTTCTTCGAATTTCTCAAGTTTGACAGCAAGTTCAGCAGCTTTCTCAAACTTATTATGCTTCATCAACAGGCTATAAGCCCTCTCTGTTTCACCCACTTCAGCCCACATGTTTGAAGCTTTGATAAGATCATCATCAAGTTCAGCTGCCCCTTTCATTCCTATTGAGGATCCTGAGGTCGATTCGAACCATTTTTCAAAACAGAGTGCTGCTTTCCTTTTATTACCGGATTTTTCATATATTATTCCGGCTTTTTTGTAGAATCCTCTTTTCTCATAAATCTGAGCGGCTTTTTCATATTTGCCATGATTGTAATACAACTCTGCAGCTTCCTGATGCCTGCTGTTATTCTCAAGCAGTCCCCCTGCCGCATCTATGTTCTTCCTTTTTGTATAAAGCTTAACAAGGCTGTCAAAATTTCCGGTCTTTTTATATATTTCAATTGCAAGACTCTCTTTGTTAAGCTTCTCATAGAGTTCACCAATCTCGTTAAACTGGTTCCCTTCTTCATAAGTTTTGACAGCTTTTTTAAAGTCACCGATATCTTCGTATATTTTTCCTGCCTTAAGGAAATTGCCTTGTTTAATCGCTTTTTTTGCTTGTGAAGTAATATAGGATTTTTTAAAAAATATGGAATAAAATGTATCCACCAGGGATTTGTCCTGAATATTTAAAACCTGAGAAACCTTCAACCCTTCATATACTATTTTGAATACCAGAAAGATCGCGAGTAAAATGAGTCCGAATTTCAGTAGTGGATATTGTTTAATGAGATCGAATATCTTATCCATAAGTTAAAAAATTATATCAGACCTACCTTAAAAAATCAATTAATTCCCAGCACTTGAAATTGACAATCACTCTTTATCTAATTATAATTTTTCCAGTTGTAAACATCGTGTAAGGGATACATAAGGGATTAAGAAAAGGAGAAATTGGAAAATGGATAAGATTTTAATAATAGATGACGAAAAAAACATTCAGGTATCTCTTGCATCGATCCTGGAAGATGAAGGGTTCAAAGTTTATTTTGCATCTACCGGAGAGGAAGGATATGAAAAATTCCTTAACCTAAGGCCAGACATTATTTTCCTTGATATATGGCTCCCGGGAATAGACGGCCTGGAAACATTGAAGAAGATACTGAATGTTGACAAGTTTCAGGTCATTGTAATGATCTCCGGCCACGGTAACATTACTACGGCGGTTCAGGCTGTTAAAGAAGGTGCTTATGATTTCCTGGAAAAACCTTTAAGCCTTGAAAAAGTACTATTGGCAGTGAAAAAAGGATTGGCCTACAAAAAAGTATTGGATGAGAACAAAAGACTTAGAACAATAATCAGCCAGAATACAGATGATCTTGAGGAAACAAAAGATCTGAAGAGAGAGAATACAGGCCAGATAAAATTTGAGGTAAACGACCCCGAACATCTTAAAAAACAAAAAACAGTTGAACGGAGCAATATATTTTACGGAATTGGACTCCATTCCGGCGAAAAAACCGGGATGTCGATCAGCCCGCTACCGGTCGGTAAAGGGATCAGGTTCGAAAATATATCCTCTTCCGGATATATACCTGCCAGAATTGAATTTATTGACAGAACAAATTACGCAACATCAATCATGAAAGATGGCCTGGAAGCAAAAACGATCGAACATATTATGGCAGTACTTCACGCATTCGGGATCACAAACCTTTCGATAAAGATCACCAAGGAAGTCCCGATCGATGACGGATCTGCAACAAAATTCTGCAAGTTCATTAAAGATTCAGGGATTGTTGAACAAGATGATTTTATTCCGGAGATTGTTATAACGGAACCGATCATTATTGGAGATGAAAGTGAGGGTGGGAAATTCATCAAAGTGGAGCCGGCAGATGTTTTTACTGTAAAATACACAACTGTTTATCCTGAGCCACTGGGGAAACGGAGCCATGAGATAGTTTTGAACTCTCCTGATGATTTTGAAAATGATATAGCACCGGCAAGAACATACGGATTTGTAAGTGAGTTCAATAAATTGTCTGAACTCGGGCTGGTAGAAGGGGGACGACTGAATAATTTCATTCTCATAGATGACGGAAAGGTCCTCAACACCAAATTACGATTTGACAATGAGATGGCCAGACATAAGATACTGGATATATTCGGTGATTTTTATTTGCTTGGAAGGCCGCTAAGGGCAAAAATAACAGCTCAGAAGACAGGACATTCTGAAAATGCAATTATGGTGAATGCAATAAAGGAAAAATATCTAAGCTGATCCGTCAGTTAACAGTTATTTCTCCGGCCAGTGATTTTCTGAAATTCTTTTTTATTATAGAAATGTTTTTATATTGACCGAGGAGGAACATCACCTTGGTTATTGCAGCCTCGAATGTCATATCTCCCGAATGAACAGCTCCAAGATCAAGAAGTTTTTTTCCCGATTCATATATTCCGGGATCAAGTTTCCCGGCCTTGGTCTCTGACATTAGGACAACCAGTTTCCCTTCAGATATCCATTTCTCGATTTTTTCCGGAATTCCGGAATTATCAATAGGAATAGTCCCGGCACCATAACCGATTATTATTACTGCTCTTATATTCTCTCCCGGTTCAAAACATGAATGGGAAAATCCCGGGAATATTTTCATTACTGCAACAGAATTATCGAATTCGTCAAATATATGAAACAGCCCGTCATGTCTGAGAATATTCTTTCTATAAACCTCTATATCTATACCTGTCTTAGCAAGCAACGGGTAGTTCGGAGATGAAAATGCGTCAAAATGATTTATATGGCTTTTAATTGTACGGTTCCCCCTCATCAATTTGTCATCAAAAAGGATCGCCACTTCTTTAATATTCATGGTAGAGAGTTCTATTGCATTTATAAGGTTTGATCTTGCATCACTTCTGATCTCACTCAGAGGTTTTTGTGCTCCTGTTAAGATAACAGGGAATGTGGGGTTCATAAGCATATATGAAAGTGCCGATGCAGTGTATGCAAGTGTGTCAGTACCATGGGAGATAACAAAACCTGAATACTTGTCCACATTTTTTTTTATTATTCTGATTATTTTTCTGAGATGACCAGTAGTCAATTCAGAGCTGTCAATTATATAAGGTATCTCTATATCAATATCGGCTATTTCTGATAATTCAGGTATAAAACTTGTTAAGCTCTCATAAAGTTTATCTGTTCTCAGGATACCGGAGTCGTCGTCCCTCGCCATCCCTATCGTTCCGCCAGTGTGTATTAACAAGACCTTTTTGCTCATTTGGAAAACCTTATTCTTTAAAACTATTATTAAAAAATTCTTCAGCTTTCTTTTTCTTTGCCTTTTCCAGTTTCCGGGCAGAACTAAAAGTTTCCTCAGTAGATTCTTTTTTTTTCTTCTCCTTTGCCAGGAGATCTTCAAAGGAACTCAATTGTTTCTTACCCCTCTTATGCTGAACAACCTCTCTTTTATCTACATCTATCCAGAGACTGGAATTGCACTTTGGACAAGTTACTTCGATAATATTTTCCATGAGAGTATTTTAGAATATGTGAAGGTCGAATTCAATACTGTTAAAAATGTTAGAAATATCAGATGAAACATAGTGAGGATACTGAAATCCGGATTTTATGATATAATTATTTATGCAAAAAATTTTTCTAACGATATTCATAATCACTTTCATCTTCACTTCAAGTATATTCCCGTCTTCCGGATCCGGACAAAAATTGAAGGTCCTTAAGATTTCAGAAAAGCCGAAATTGGACGGGAAGCTAAATGATGTTGCCTGGAGAGATGTACCGGTATTTTCAGAATTCAGGATGGTCCACCCCGAAACCGGCAATGACCCGACAGAAAGGACTGAACTGAAGATCGCCTACACATCAAAGCATCTCTATATCGGGGTAAAATGTTATTCGGACGACCCGAAAAACATTTCCGTTAATACCATGAAATATGATCAGCACGCCCGCTGGTCAAACGGTGATGACACCGTCAAGATCCTCATTGACCCTTTCCTCGACATGAGAAATGCATATGTTTTTATTGTTAATCCGAAAGGGGCACAGACGGACGGTCTCGCTTCGGGAGAACACTTCAGCGCCAATTGGGACGGGATATGGGATGTTGCCACATCAATAGACAAAACCGGATGGACCGCAGAGATCGAGATCCCTTTTAAAACCCTTACATTCAACTCCAGTATAAATGAGTGGGGTATAAATGTTGAGAGATATATATCGAAGAAGATGGAGACCAGCAGGTTAAGCGGAATCAGCAAGGATAGTTTTTTCTATAATCCGACCATAGCAGCCCGGGCCGGAGATTTCGAAGGAATGAAACAGGGGCTCGGCCTGACTTTTAAGCCCTATATGATCCTATCTGCTGATAAAGATGAATCTGCCGGAACAGAAAGGGAATGGACTCTGGACGGAGGATTTGACCTTTATAAGAATTTCACTCCCAATCTTGTAGGTGTCTTCACATACAATACAGATTTTGCAGAGACTGATGTCGATGAAAGACAGATAAATCTCACCCGGTTTTCTTTATATTTCCCCGAAAAGAGGGCATTTTTTCTTGAAGGATCTGATATATTCTCTTTCGGATCAGGATTGCACCGGGCATTTGTCCCATTCTTTTCTAGATCCGTCGGGATCTATAACGAAGAATATATAGTCCCCATCGAATACGGAATGAAAGTTTTCGGAAAAGTGGGGAATACTAATCTGGCTTTGTTAAATGTTAAAACAAAAGATAGTGAATGGTTACCGGGAAGTAATTTTACCGCGGGAAGGATCTACCAGAATATTTTCGCCCAGAGTAAAGCCGGGATCATATTTACGAAGGGTAACCCCGATGGAATAGAAAACAATTCAATGCTGGGATTCGACTTCAATTTTTCAACTTCAAAATTCCTGAAGAACAAAAATTTTAATGCAGGAGGTTGGTGGGTTTATAACTGGAATTCGATCGAAGAGGGGAAACACTACGGGTATGGCCTTAAAATAGATTATCCGAATGATCTCTGGGACATATCGCTTACATATAATTTCTTCGGGGATTCTCTCGAACCGGGCCTTTCATATCTGCCGAGAAACGGTATTCAGAAAATAAGCCCGGTGATCCAGTTCAAACCAAGGCCTGACAAAGGATTCATGGGAAAGCTGATAAGGCAATTCCGTTTTGAATTTTTCGGTGCAATTTACATGGATCTTGACGGGAATGTGATCTCTTCCAGGATCTTTACCGCTCCGATAAACTTCAGGACAGAATCAGGAGATCATTTTGAGTTCAATATAATTCCGGAGAAAGAAGTGCTGGATGAACCTTTTGAACTTTCTGATAAAATAATATTTCCCGAAGCGGAATACTCTCATACCCGTTTCAGAGCGCAATTCCATTCTGCTTCTCACAGAAAGATAGATCTGGCAATGAATTATACATTCGGGGGTTTCTATTCAGGAAATCTTTCTGAATTAAAGATCGGATCCTCATATAAACACGGAGGTAATTTCAAAGCCGATGTTAGTGTACTTTTCCTCAGAGGAGACTTTCCGGAAGGCAAATACAGGAAGAATCTGTTCAGGCTGAGCAGTGATCTGTTCCTGAATCCGAATATGGGCTTAATGGGACTCCTTCAGTTTGATGATGATTCCAACGAGATGGGAGTTAATGTCAGATTCAAATGGAGATTGTCACCGGGGAACATTGTTTACCTGGTTTATAACAAGAATTGGGAGAGGATCTGGGATCCGGCGGCAAGATTTCAAATGATAAACGATCTGGGTATATTCAAACTCCAGTTCAGTATAAGGCCCTGAATCTAAACTGTGTTATTCAGGTGTAGCAGCCATTTTCTATCCTTGAATTGTATTGTAATTCAATATATAATGAAATTAATTATGCGCCTGTAGCTCAATGGATAGAGTGCTCGACTACGAATCGATAGGTTGGGGGTTCAAGTCCCTCCAGGCGTGTTTTTTTTAAGGAGTCTTTATGTCAGATTCAGAAAAAAAGATAGACCTTCCGTTTATTACCGCCGGAGAAGATATAGATGTCAATGAGATCATGGAGTATATCGAAAAACGGATAGAGGAAAAGAAGAATTCCGGAGTATTGAAACAAAAAGAGATCGATGAAATAGAAGATATGGAACTTCAGCCCCTCCCCGATTTTCTGGAGATCCCCAACGTTTATGAACAACACCTCTTCAATGATGAAATTGTAAAAAATTATGACCCGCCGACCATAGAACTGGAGTCGGATGGAGGAAGCGGACCGAAAGGACTCATGAAGAAGATTTTCAGGATAATAAGAAAACCGCTAATGCCTTTCATCAGAAGTATGGTCAGGCCTATCAACAATGAACTGAAGGCTCAAATAAACATGGACAGGAAATACATTCACCAATTTGCCGCCGGGATCGAGTATATTAAACTGCTTCATAACACATCAAACAACCTGATAGTAGAACTTTCAAAACTGAAAATTGAAGAAGAACTGCTCAAAACTAAGATAAAGGTATTAGAGGATAAGATGGAGTTTCTTGAAAACAGGGAAAGAGCGATCGAGAAAAAGCTATATCAATAATGGCGATCCATCAGTTTCTCACTTCATACTCTTACGGGGATGCAATAGGTAATGAAGCACTTGAGATCAGGAATTATTTAAGGGAAAAAGGATATAAATCAGAAATTTTTGTCCTTTTCTATCATCCCAGATATTCTGATCAGGTAATCAATTATCTTGAATATGACAAATATTCATCAGAAGAGAATATTGTCATATATCATTTTTCGATCGGATCGAAAATAACAAAGAAGTTTCTCAGAATTCCCGATAAAAAAGTTATAATCTACCATAATATAACCCCTCATCATTTTTTCCTGGACTATCACAGGATCCTTGCAAAAGATTGTTACAAAGGGAGAGTGGAGTTAAAGAGCCTGAGTGATAAAGTAGACCTGGCTCTCGGCGATTCCGAATACAATGAGAGTGAACTGAAAGAGGCTGGATTTAAAAAGACAGGAGTACTTCCTCTGGTAATGAACTTTGAAAAATTTGATGCTCCTGCTATTCCGGTTTTTAATGATATGTTCAGTGACGGGAAGACCAATATTCTGTATGTGGGAAGGATAATCCCCAACAAGAAAGTTGAGAATGTCATCAGAATATTCCACCTTTACAACAAATATTTCAATAAGAATTCGAGACTCTTCATCGTCGGGGAGAACAGAGGATTTGAAAGATATTATTCAGCTTTACTCAATATGGTGGACAAATTAAAGGTAAAGAATATCCATTTCACCGGACATATTCCGGAAGATGAACTGATCTCATATTTCAAATTAGCTGACATCTATCTGCACATGAGCGAACATGAAGGATTTTGTGCACCGGTTCCTGAAGGATTTTTCCTCAACATACCCGTCATTGCCTATAACGAGGGTGCTGTAAAAGAGACCATGAACAAAGGAGGGATTCTTCTCAATAAAAAAGAGTTTCTTAAAACTGCAGCTCTCATCGATAAGATAGTTTTAGACAAAGGATTAAATGAGAAGATCCTTAAAACTCAGAAAGAATCACTAAAAAAGTATTTCAAAAATCTCACGGGAAAGATCCTGCTTGACCACCTTAACATGTTCGGGATATAAGCTCAGAGACCTCTTCAAACCTTAATCTATATTCAATATTTTTTTTAAGTCTGTAGTCAGGAGTTTGTCCAAAGTTTTGGCACCGTAAAAAGACATATGTGAATTAAATGCTCCATATCCTCCATTGGTAAAATATTCCGGATTCGACAAATCAAATTTGTCCGGATGATCATAATTAAAAAACCAGAAATTTTTTCTATCCCTGATCAATACATTTATATCTTCCACAAACTTGTCCTGCTGGAAATTAGATTCATAAGTTCCTATATAATCCGGTATTCCTATCAGGAAAACCTTAACCCCGTCATTTTCCAGCTCATCAAACAGCATTTTAAGGAACTTACCTTCACCATTCTTTGAACTCTTATACTCAAATTTGTCCCAAGATCCCGGTTTTCTTCTATTCTCAGTCGAAAGCACCCTTTTCTTACCTGTATATTTTTCAATTCCCATTGAGTTATGCCTGTTTTCATCAGATTCCCAATCCAGTGATAATTTATAAAGAAAATCTGAAGCCGTCCTGTCAATTTTTTTCTTTGCTCTGAACAGGAATGAAATTTCGCTGAAAAGGGGTGAACTTTCATTCACCATCTTCGAATAATTTAATTTTCTGATCTTTCTCTTTTTGTTCAACAACATTAAATGAAGGTTTGAGGTTCTCAGATTAAAAATAAAATAATCAATTCCATAGATCAGATATTCCGGTTTCCCGTAAACGGACCTGAACTTGTTATAAAAATGGTAATAATACCGGGGATATCGTGATGGTTTTGCTTCCTTGTATGCTCTGAGTCCCAGAGAATCAGATAAATATAGAGGATGGATCGCATCTTTCGTTCTTGAGGTCCCGAAGATCATAGTATCATAGAAACCTTTTTTTATTACTTTTGCCTTTCCGAATATATTCCTTTTTATTTTTGTCTTCGAATAAAATGAATAATTAAGTTCCTTGAAAAATAGTGCTGCAGCTCTGTCAAACAGAAAGAAAAAGACTACTAACAATAGAAATAATAATATTATTCTCCTCATTGTTTAAAAATTAAAATAGATAAATTCGTTTGAACTATCAACTGAAAAAATGATTATAAGTACTATGAACAGAGCATATCCGGCCATTTTGATCTCTGATGGAATTTCGGCTATCCAGGTATATTTTCCTATATTCTTATAGATATAATCAGCCAGAATAAAGATCAACAAAAAGAATGAGGTGTAGAGAAGGTTAGGAACACCTGTATCCGGGAGTTCAAATCCGATATTCTTAATGTATGTTATTGCTTTTTCAAAAGAATCGGCCCTGAAGAATATCCACGCAAAAGAGACAAGGTTGAAGGATATAAATATCTGGAGGAAACTTCTTAAAACCGGAACCTTTTTCATCCCGATCTTTTTTCTGAATTTTTTACGAAGCTTTGCTGTCATATGTCCGAAGACAAGATATAATCCGTGTAACGTCCCCCAGATCACAAATGTCCAGCTTGCTCCGTGCCATAACCCCCCCAGGAACATAGTCACAAAGATGGCAGTTACATATCCGATACTTGTAATATTAACTCCTCCAAATTTATCCTTTTTAAAAAGTCTCATTACCGGGTATGCAACAGGGAGAAATATATAATCTCTCAACCATGTTGATAGTGAGATATGCCACCTGTTCCAGAAATCTTTCAGATTCCTGCTGAAGTAAGGAAAATTAAAATTCTCTATGGACTTGAACCCGAATATTTTTGAGATCCCGATAGCGATATCCGTATAACCGGAAAAATCGCAATATATCTGAAAGGAGAAGAAGTAAACACCAAGCAATAAATGGATCCCGGAATAATCTGCCGGATTACTATATATCTGATCTACAAATTCGGCCATTCTGTCTGCAATAACGATCTTCTTAAAAAGTCCCCATAGGATAAGCCTCAATCCTCCCATAAATTTTTCCCAATCAAAAAAGAATTTATTTTTTATCTGAGGAATAATATTCCCGGCTCTGTCAATCGGGCCTGCAAGTAATTGCGGGAAGAATGAAACATAAAGAGCAAAATGGCCAATATGTCTTTCCGACACTATCTTTTCCCTGTAAACATCAGTAATGTAACTTATCAGTCTAAATGAATAGAACGATATCCCAACGGGAAAAATGAGATTTAAAGGTTTGATACCCTCATTGGAAAAAACCGTTGCAAAAGTTGTGATGAACAGATCCAGATATTTAAAAGTAAATAGAAGACCGAGCGGTACAAGAATTCCTGCAAATAAGATCAAGCCATTTTTCCTTTTTTTCTCAAGGCCGATACCTGCGACATAGACAATAATTGTTGGAATTATCAGGAATAACAGATATTGAGAGTTTATGCTCCCGTAAAAATAATACCCGGCCCCAAGAAGAACCAACCACCTGAATCTGTCGGGTGTAATAAGGTAGACAATAAAAACCGCACCAACAAAATATAAGAAATCAAATGATATAAATTGCATTTGGCCTCATTCCAAGGTCAACTGAAAATCAGAAAAATGCTCTCAGTCAATATTTATTAATTCTACATTTACAGGATTTGGGTGTCAACAAAATAGTTAGGATTAGTTGATAGAATTCCTGATCTTCTCCAAAACATTTTCAATTTTATTGTAAATTTCAATATTTGGAAATCTTAGGATTTTGTATCCCAGATCCGCCAGATATTTATCTCTTGAAATATCTTTTTTCCTCTGTGAGATATTCATATGTATTTCACCATCAATTTCTATAATCAGATTTTCGGAAGCACAAAAAAATCTGCGATAAACCTTCCGATTTGATGTTGCCTCCTGAATTTTAATCCGATATATTTTCTGTTTCGAATAATTTCCCAGAATATTTCCTCAGCTTCAGTCTGATTTTTTCTTAGTTCTCTTACCTGCTCCAACAAAGAAGTATAATATCTACCGCCTCTATAATTTACATTCTCCTCCAAACAAACTCCTTTTTCCATAAACTGCTTATTATCCCTCACTTCCGTCTCTCCCATGGGGAGAGAGGCATAGATTCCAATATTAAATCCACTGCAACCTTATAACCAACTACTTACTACATTGAACAAGAATATTTATTTGTCAAAATAATTAATAATAAATTTATCCCCTCTCCCCCTGGGAGAGGGGCCGGGGGTGAGGGTAAGAAAAAATTTTAATTTAATTTGAAGTCATTTATTTTGAGTTGTTGCAAGAAGAGAGAAATTTTAATACACTTTTCACTGAATGGAGGGAACATGGAAGCAAAACTTTCTGAACTGGCAGAACTTATCGGAATAGAAATTCCGGAAGAAAGTAAAAATATTATTATAAGTGGTATTGCTCCACTGGAAACAGCAACAAAAAATAATATTACTTTTATTACAGGAGATAAATTTTTAAAGAAGCTGGAGGAGTGTAATGCGACCGCAATACTTATACAAAAGAAATTCTCTCCGCCTGATAATATCATCCCTCTTTATGTTGATGATCCATTCTATTCTTACATAAAAATACTCGAATATTTCAATCCAAGAAGATCTGAAGATATTGCATCCGGTATAAGCCCGAATGCAATTATTGAAGAAAGTGCAAAGTTAGGGAGTAATGTATCTGTCGCACCATTTGTATATATAGGGGCTGGCGTAACTATTGGAGATAATACTACTATTGGAGCCGGGACTATAATCCTTAAGGATTCCAGTATCGGATCCGGTTGTCTCCTCTATCCGAATATATCAATAATAGACAGAACATCAATTGGGAACAATGTGATAATCCATGCCGGTGTAGTGATCGGTTCGGACGGCTTCGGTTTCTATCCTAAGAATGGTTCTCTTGTAAAGGTTCCCCAAATAGGGATAGTGGAAATAGGTGATAATGTCGAGCTCCAGGCAAACACCTGTATTGACAGAGCAGTGATGGGAGTTACGAGGATCGAAGCAGGTGTAAAACTGGATAACCTGGTCCATGTGGGACATAATGTACAGATCGGTTCGAATACTGTATTGGCAGGCCAGATCGGGATCGCAGGCTCAGTCAGGATAGGAAAAGGTGTGCAGGCGGGAGGCCAGGCAGGATTTGCGGAACACATTAAAGTAGGTGACGGGGCAGGAGTTGCTGGTCAGGCAGGTGTTACAAAAGATGTCCCCCCAGGGATCATCGTTTCCGGATACCCGGCAAAAGAACACAGGAAAGCGATCCTGGAGGAGATACATATTCGAAACCTCCCCAACCTGAAACAAAAAATAAAAGAACTCGAAAAACGAATATCTGAACTCGAAAACAGATAAAGGTTCCAAGTGAGGGGTGAGAGGTTATTAAGAAAATCTTTAAGAACCTCTGGCCGCTAACTCCTAACCAATTTCTATATTTCTTTATATTTTGTTAAAATCCTTTCATGTCCGATTATGATGTGATCTTTGTTCTTCCTTATCTTTTCTCGGATCACCCGTCCTTTCCCGAGGGGATATTGAAAAGGGCTCTGGAATCGGAAGGGTTTTCAGTTGGGGTGATTGAGAGGCCATTCTGGCAGAAAAAAGAATCATTCACAATTCTGGGCAGGCCCGATCTTTTCTTCGCTATAATCTCAGGCCCGGTGGATTCGATAGTCCTCAATTATACTTCATCCAGGAAACGGAGAGTCGAAGACCAATACCAGAGTGCAGGAAAAGGATTTTTTGATAATTATCCACCCTCCATAAAATACAGGATCCGCCCCGACAACACCACAATAGTTTTTGCCAACAGGATTAAAGAAAGTTTCAAGGATATCCCGATCATTATCGGAGGGGTCGAAGCCTCCCTGAGGCAATTTGCCCATTACGATTTTCAAAAAGACAAGATCCGGCGGTCAATTCTTTTTGATTCAAGAGCAGACCTGATAGTTACGGGTCCCGGCGAGAAGCAGATAATCTATATAGCGAATTATCTCAAAAACGGAAAGAAGATAATTGATCTTGAATTAAATGGAACATCCAGGATCATTAAAAGCATTTCAGATATACCGGAAAAAGTGGAATTACCTTCACTTGAGGATATACTCAGCAATAAAAAAAAACTGCTTGAAGCATACATCCTGAAAGAAAAAGGGATAAAATCCGGTAAAACAATTTGCCAGAAGAATGGGGACAGGTACATTGTAAGTTTCCCAACAGAGACATATTCCGGAAATGAACTGGACAGATTTTATTCATATAATTATTCCAGAACACATTCCGGATCCGGAGGATACTCTCCTGCATTGAGAATGAACCTATTTTCCATTACATCCCACAGAGGTTGCGGAGGCGGTTGTTCATTCTGTTCGATCACCCAGAGCGAAGGGAAGAAGATCATCTCAAGATCTACTGATTCTATATTTAAAGAAGCACATTTGCTGATGCGTCACAAAGAGTGGAAAGGAGTTATCTCAGATGTCGGCGGACCCTCAGCAGAGATGTATGGTTATAGCTGTGTAGTTTCAGGCTGCATGAAAAATTCCTGCCTTTTCACAGCTCATTGCTCATCTTTGAAAAAAGGGGACAGCTACAGAGAACTTTTGAAAGATCTGAGGAATATGAAAGGAATCAAAAATGTTTTTATCGGATCGGGAGTAAGATATGATAATCTTACAGTGAATCCCGGACTTCTGGAGGATATCCTTGAATACCACTCCGGCAAATTTTTGAGGATCGCTCCCGAACACACAGAAGATCATGTCCTGGATATAATGAGAAAACCCGGTTTCGGATCTCTGAAAAAATTCACAGAATTATTCCATGAGATCAACAATAAAATGAAAAGGAAGATCCTATTAGCCCCCTACATCATCATCGGCCATCCGGGAGAAACCTTTGAAGATATCAGGATAATGAAAGAGAAGATCAGATCGATCGGACTCGCTGCAAATGATTCACAAATATTCACTCCGACCCCGGGAACATTCTCAACTGCACTTTATTATTCCGAAATTACACCTGAAGGGAACCCGCTCCCGGTGGAAAAGAACATTAAAGAATTAATAAAACGGAAGAAATTCCTGGCAAGTTAGGTAAGAGGTTCCAGGTCAGTGGTAAGTTCAAGATATCTTTCCTTTACCTCTTACCCCTCACCTCTAACCAAAATATAAGCCTAATTTGTAAATTAACCTTAAATCTCCATTTCTCTCAATCTTGCTACCCTCTCTTCGATTGGGGGGTGAGTAGAAAACAATTTGAAAATACTTTTTCCCGAGAAAGGATTAACGATAAACATATGAGCCGTTTGTTTAGTGGCCCTCATAGGGATCCTTTTGGATAACTGGCCCAATTTCTGCAGCCCCGAAGCAAGCCCTTCAGGATTGTTCGTAAGATGCGCTCCTCCACTATCTGCTTTGTATTCCCTCGATCTGGAGATGGCCATCTGTATTATAGTTGCAGCAAGAGGTGCAAGAACTGCCATCAGGATCAGGCCCAAAACACCTCCATTGTCATCATCATCTCTTCCTCCGCCTAGAATGGCAAACCATCTCATCTGATAGGCAAGGAACATAATAGCGCCGGAAATAGTAGCAGCGACAGTTGAAATAAGAGTGTCCCTGTTAATGATATGGGTGAGTTCGTGTGCGATCACACCTTCCAGTTCGTCTCTCTTCATCAGGTTAATTATCCCTTTTGATAGTGCAATAGCCGAGTTCTCCGGATTCCTGCCTGTCGCAAAAGCATTAGGTGATTCCTGATTCAGATAATACAATTTCGGCATGGGGATATTTGCTTTTTCCGTAAGTTGTCTGACCATTCTGTAGATATCCGGGAAATCTGATTCAGGAAGTTCTACAGCTTTATATGCCTTTAAAACAATTTTATCTGAGAACCAGTATGCGCCAACATTCATCACGGCGGCGAAAATAAAGGCTATTAGCATTCCACTTTCCCCTCCGGCCATGCCGCCAACAAAAAGGAATATACCGGTCATTAAACCAAGCAAAATTACCGTCTTTATATTGTTCATCTCTTACTCCATTTCAATCACTAATATTTTATTTAAAATACGTCTGCTTTTCAACTTTAGTTTTTTTTCTTGATATTTTGGATTGATTGTAATAGAATACTACGATTTGGAAAATTATGGTTAATATTTAACAAATATTGACCATTTGGAGATAAATATGATCTGTGATATTTGCGGTAGAGAAAAAGATGAAAACACTGTACTTTGTACAAATTGCGAACCCCAATGTGATTGTGAAGGGGCATGCGGTTCACAAATAAAAGATAAAAATAAAGATAAAGGGGTAATCGAAAATATAAAGAATAAATTCAGAAGAGGTTATTCAAAAGACTGAAACAGAGGAGTGGGAGCTCCATGCAGAGTCCCTCAGACCTGAAAAACTATTTTTCAGATTCTTGCTTATCCTCTTTTTTAACATCCTGACCCTTATCTATTATCATCCCGGCTTCTTTGACCCTGGTAAAATCAATATCAAAACCGCCATCTTTTATTGCAGGATGACATTCGAGGCAAGTTGTCTGTGCGATTTGTCCTGAGAATTCCATTGAAGAATCTGAAATATCTTTATTAACTTCAGGACTATTCTCAATCACTGCTGCCGTGCTTTTTTCGTCAGAGCCGGAACATGAGACCAAAAAGAGGGCCGTAAAAACAATTACCATAGTTAATAATAGTGATGATCTTAAAAAACCTTTATTACCATTAATATTTTTATTCATTTCACTCACTTTTTTCTCATCCTTTCTTTATTCACAATCATATTTCCGAAGACCATGAAACCCTATTTTATCTCACATTACTAAAATGTCAAAATTGAACTGCAAATAAAAAAACTTTAGAATTGAAAAAATCACTTACGGGAAGTAATATATTTTTTGAAGGAAACAAAATGAAATTCACTAAAATTATATTATTTATAATAATTGCATTAAGCTTAGTTCAATGTACGAATGAAGAGCAGAATCCGGTACCGCAGATACTTTCTGTATCTCCAGGTTCAATAGTCGCTCACCTGCCGGAATTCACTATGACTGTGAACGGGCAGGACTTTATGGAAGGGTCCGTAATAATTTTTGACGGCAAAGAGAAAGCTACTTCATTCATTTCCAATTCGCAGCTTTCGTGCCAGATAAGTCCCGAAGATACTATGATGGATATTGTCAGCAATACTAATATTGAAAAGATACAGAACACGGAAAAACCGGTTTCTGTAGCGGTCAGAAACCCTGCTCCGGGAGGAGGAAATTCCACTCCGGTCAACTTTTCCATAAAAGAAAATTTTGAGTTCGAATCACCCCGAAGATTGTTTGATCCCATAACAAATGGTTGGGCCGGCCCCTTGGTAATAGACAAAGATGATGATCTGTACGTAAATATTTCAGAAGTAGAGATCAATAGATATTTTTTTAAGGGTAAAAGCTTCTTATCAACTTCCGAAGATGGCGGGGACACCTGGAGTTCAATTGAAAATATAGTTGACAGATCAGATACAAATATTGAACATTTATTGGTGGATGATTATGGGAATATCCACTTCTTCTATACAGATCTCAGGACAAAGCTTTCAGCTATATTTTATAAAAGGAAGAATAAAGGTGAAAACACCTGGAGTGAACCGGTCAATATAGTCGGAGAAGATAAAAGTATGTATCAAACTTACCTGGAAGAGGGAGTGGCAATCAGGGGAGATAAAATATTTGTTTCCTGGGCAGTTAATACATGGAATTATGACTATTATATTGCATTTTCATTTTCAGAGGACAACGGTAAATCATGGTCAACACCGGGAAAATTAAAGGACCTGGGATATATAGGCTGGATACAGGCTCTTTTAACTGAGAACGGGACCCTTCACCTCGTTTTCGGAAAAGCTGTCCATAAAGCTTCCTGGGAATTCTATGTTGATATCCACACAGCAAGCTCAAATGATAACGGGAAGACCTGGTCGGACTCGGTAATGATCTCCAACGGAGCCGGAAGATCATACTATCCTCAAATTTCATACTCGGGTTCGGGAGAAAAATTTAATATTTTCTGGATACGTAAGATAACCGGGAAGATCAATCAGAATATAATAACTGGTTTTAAAAGAAAAAAAAACGAGATAATAAAAAAAATGTCAGAAGGATTATCTCCGGAAACAGATCGACCGGTCCAATCGAATGTAACAATCCCCCCTTCCTACCATTTGAAAATGCGGGGTACGGAAGATGATGGTAATAGTTGGGGAGCTGCGAGAAAAATAGTTGATTTCACTACCACCGATGATTATTTCAACATGCACTTTTTCGCTAAAACCGATACCGCGGGGAATATAAACCTGGTTGTTAATGAAGAATCACTACTATTTGGATTAGTTTCAACCGGCAGCAATAACAAGTCCGAAAGCATCGCAGTATACTTCACAAGATCGATCGATGGCGGGTTTAACTGGACCTCTCCCGTCAGATTCTCCGATGATCCTGAGTTTGTTGCCGAATACATGAATACAGATTCTGAAGGGAATGTCTACTTTTTATTGAACAAATATGATTTTTCTGAATACTTCAAAGTGGAGCCATATTTTAGCAGGAATATAAAGAACTAGACAGAAAAAAGTACACCCGGAGCGACTCACAGATAAGGTCGCACCATAAAGGCACTTCCTACCCTCCGGTCGGTCGCATGAATCCTGCCATATTAGCGAAAATAGATTTAATTCCGAAAAATTGATTAGTTATTTTAAATATGTTAATATATAACTTACAATTGATACAATTAGAGATGAAATGAGAAAGCTCATTTCATAAATATACTGCATATTCTTCATTTCAATTTTCCTACGGGAAAGTCCTTTTAATTGAAAAAGAAGCTCTGTCCACTCAATATTCAATTATTGAAAAGGGATTTTAATTTATGCTTGGAGATGTCTGGTTTTTTGGACAGGATGTATTCCCATGCGCTGTGTAGACGAGAATTGAGATGGAATGATAGTTAACATTAAGTATCCGGCAAATATGTTTTTGCCTGATATTCAGGTTCCCGATAATTCTTCTTTTTACATCATGTGAACTCCGATCAGCAAGTTATTAGACAGCTGTCTCAGCTATTAAATCGGGGATAGCTTCTATATTGTCAAGGAGAAGACAAATGAGAGAAAAGGCGTTGATTTACAGTGAAGGTCAGTTGGGGAAACTTGACGGAAAGGTTGCGAATGGTCTTGTCAGACATTCAGAAAAATATAATATTGTTGGTGTCATTGACAGTAATAAAGCCGGAATGGATGCCGGTGAATTCCTTGACGGGAGAAAGAATGGTATCCCGGTGTTTAGAAATATTGATGAATTAATAAGAGAATTAAACTATACACCCAAATATTTTATCTATGGGATCGCACCATTGGAATCATTTCTTCCTGTTAAACAAAGAGAAGTTATTTTTTCTGCAATGAAACTGGGAATGGATATTATAAACGGCCTACCTGAATTCTTTACCGAAGATAAGGAGTTTATTCGAAAAGCATTTGAATATGGTGTTGAAATTAATGATATAAGAAAGCCGCCACCCAGGAAGGGGCTTCACAATTTCAAGGGGAGTATTTTTAATATTAAAACACCTGTAATAACTGTATTCGGGACAGACTGTGCTGTAGGGAAAAGAACGTCTGCAGTTAATCTTGTAGAAGCGCTAACTAAAAAAGGCTTAAATGCAGTATTTATTGCAACGGGTCAGACCGGATTAATTCAGGGTGCCAAATATGGAATCGCTGTGGATGTTCTGAGCTCAGGATTTCAAAATGGTGAGATTGAAAATGAAATCATGAAAGCCGATGCAGCAGAAAACCCCGACATCATTGTTGTAGAGGGCCAGGGAGCACTCAGTCATCCGGCATTTACATCATCTACAGCTATCATGAGAGGTGCGAGACCTCAGGCGATCATACTTCAGCATCCTCCAAAGAGAAAGGACCGGTGCGATTTTCCCGGAATCCCCATGCCGACACTTCAGAGCGAAATTGACCTGATTGAAATAATTTCAGGATCCAAAGTCATTGCGATCACCTTAAATCATGAAGATATGACAGATAAAGAAATAGATGAGACTGTTAAAGATTATGAAGAAAAATATGAATTGCCGACGATGGATGTTTTGAAACATGGATGTGGGAAAATTGTCGACAGGTTGTTGCAGATGTTCCCGTCCCTATTGATCGGGAAGCGGATCGCCTAATGGAAACTCCAAGGATTGAGATCGATCTGGGAAAGATATCCTATAATGCAAATAAACTTAAAGGTTTGTATGGGTCCAGAGGGATTTCCATTATGGGGGTTACAAAAGTTGTTTGTGGAGATCCGAAAGTCGCTGAAACTCTGGTGAAATCAGGCATAAATATACTTGCTGATTCCCGTTTATCAAACATAAAAAGAATGCAGGAAGCAGGAATAAGAGCCCGGTTTGTTCTGTTGCGATCACCAGCACTCAGCCAGGTTGAATCCGTTGTAAAACATGTTGATATCAGTCTGAATTCTGAATTGATAGTCATTGAAGAACTATCTAAATATGCGCTTCAGAATAATATCCGGCATAAAATAATCCTCATGGTGGAATTGGGCGATCTGAGAGAGGGCATAATACCGGAAGTGCTTTTGGATACCGTAAAGAAAGTGAAAAAAATGAAAGGGATAGTCATTGCCGGGATAGGGACCAATCTCACCTGCTACGGAGGAGTTGCTCCCGATAGTGAGAAAATGAGGACTCTGTCTGCATTGGCCCGGGACATCGAAGATATATTTGATTTAGAATTAGAATTTATTTCCGGCGGGAATTCTGCGAATTATTTGTGGTTCGTTTCATCTGAAAATTTGGGAAGAATAAACAATTTGAGAATCGGGGAATCAATTTTTTTAGGATGTGAGACTGTGGAGGGTAAACCGATCCCCTTATTATTTACAGATGCATTCATACTTGTGGCAGAAGTCATTGAAGTGAAGGACAAGCCTTTAAAGTCCTGTGAAACGATCAATCAGGATGCATTTGGGAACACTCCCGAATTCGCTGATACGGAAACTATGCGAAGAGCTATTCTTAATATTGGATTGCAGGATGTCATTCTATCTGATCTGAAACCTTCTATAAATGTTGGTGCCCTAGGTGGCAGCAGTGATCATATGATCGTGGAGGATTTTGACCAAGTGTTGAACGTGGGAGATGAAGTCGAGTTTACTTTGAATTATGAAGCACTTCTGAGGGTAATGACCTCATCTTCTGTAATAAAAAATTATGATCAACTGAAAGAGAATCAATATATCCAAAGTTTTTACAACCAGGCTCTAAATCTGTGAATAGAGAAATTTAGATATATTAATCAAAAACAGGACAAATATTTCGAAATGTATAGTGGTCTGGTTTGTCAAGACCATTTCGCTAGCTCGTTTAAGGTGCATCTCCCCGTGTTCCATTTAACCAGCCTTCCTCATTCCTGAATATACTTCCCGGGGAGTTAAATAATCAAGGCTCTGATGAAGCCTTAAATTATTATACTTCTGAAAATAGTTTTTCAGATTGTTCTTGCAATCAATAACATTGACATAATATTTCAGATAGACTTCCTCATATTTCAGCGATCTCCAGAAACGTTCTATAAAAATATTATCCATCGCCCTTCCTCTGCCATCCATACTTATTTTTATCTTATATTTCTTAAGAATACCGATAAACTCTCTACTGGTAAACTGAGATCCCTGATCTGTATTAAAATATTCAGGTACTCCACACTTTTCTATTGCTTCGTTTAAAGCTTCCCGGCAGAAACCAACATCCAGAGTATTTGAGATTTTCCAGGATAAAATATATCTGCTGAAATGATCGATTATCGCAACAAGATAAACAAAACCTCTCTCCATGCGGATATAAGTGATATCCGTGGCCCAGACTTTATTTGCCCGATCAATCTTTACTCCCCTGAGTAAATATGGATAAACCTTATGTTCTTTATTCGGAATGCTAAGTCTCTTCTTAGGATAAATCGCTTCAATACAGGCTTTTCTCATCAAGCCCCGGACTTTACTCC
>JAOZUQ010000085.1 GCA_029938635.1 Candidatus Aminicenantota bacterium | reverse complement strand
TTTAGTGTAAATTTATTTTCTTAGATATTTAATTTTTTCTGAAGATCACTGAGTTTGTTAAAATGTTTCCTCTCTTCACTGATGATCAGTTCGATAGCTGATGTATATTCAGCTGAAACATGATTTTTAATATCTGAATAAAAGAGCATAGCATCAAGTTCCTGCTTTTTTGCAACTTCGATTGCATCTTTTAAACTTTTAATCATATTAATATCATCTTTATTGAACAGAATCTCATTTGCAAATTGTTCAAGATAATCTGAATATTCCTCAGTGATCTCAAATCCTTTATCAGGATCTTTATGAGCTATAGCAATTTTTGAAAATAAATCCATATGATGTGATTCCTCTTCTGCAAGTAATAAAAAAATCATTTTCAATTCGTCTGTTTCCGCCTTTTCTGCCCAATCTTCGTAAAACTTCACTCCACGTTCTTCAAGTTGAACTGCAAATTGTAATAATTTATTTATATTTAATAAGGTCATATCCAATTCCTTTCATACATATTTTCTCCTTGTCGGACTTTATATACTTCTTATTAAAATATTATACAACCATTATGGTTTTATTTTAAGTGCTTCCAAGTATTTTTAACCTGAGAAATCATCTACGACAAAAAACTTCATTAAAAACAGCTTTATCTGTGACGCCAGAAACCGCTGGTTAAAATTACAAGGATAGTATAAATTTCAAGTCTTCCTATCAGCATTGTGAAAGAGAGGACCCACTTCCCTATTCCGGGAATAAATGCAAAATTATCAGTAGGCCCTACATTCCCGAGACCGGGGCCTATGTTACCGATACAGGAGGCAGATGCACCTATTGCAGTAAGAAAATCGAGACCGATGATCGTCATAAATATCGATATAAACACAAAAAGGCTTACGTATAAAAGGAAAAAACCTATTATTGAGAATGTAACTTCCTTCGGGACAATACGTTTCCCCAGCTTCAACGGAATAACAGCCTGCGGATGGAGCATTTTTTTCAATTCTATTATTCCATGTTTGATCACAACTATCAGCCTTATGACCTTCATCCCTCCACCTGTACTCCCGGCAGATCCACCAACAAACATCAGAAGAAATATTAATATCTGGGACAGAGATGTCCATGTTTCATAATCTGCAGTACCGAATCCGGTGGTCGTAGCTATTGAAACAGCCTGGAAAACTCCATACCGCAATGATTCAAATACAGAACTGAAAACACCTGCAAAATAATTACTGAAAGTTAAAATTAAAGTTGACCCCAATGCGATGAACAGATAAACCCGGAATTCAAAATCTTTAAAGTATGAATTAAATTTACCTATCAGGAAGCGGTAATGAAGTGCAAAATTAACCCCTGCCAGAAACATGAAAATAGTAATAATAGTATCAATATATGTCGAATCAAATGCTTTTATTGAAGCATTCCTGGTACTGAATCCACCTGTAGCCATTGTAGCAAATGAATGACATGTTGCATCGAACAGATCCATCCCTCCGAACATAAGGAATATCACCTCTGCAAATGTAATGCCTACGTAAACCAACCAGAGAATTTTTGCAGTATTCTTGATCCTGGGTGCTAACTTATCCGCAGTCGGGCCGGGAGCCTCAGCTTTAAACAACTGCATGCCCCCTATTCCAAGTATAGGCAGGATGGCAAGAGATAGAACAATTATCCCCATTCCTCCGATCCAGTGGGTAAATGCTCTCCAGAACAATAAGGCCTTCGGCATTATTTCTATATCAGTAAGAATTGTTGCTCCGGTTGTTGTAAAACCTGACATCGATTCAAAGAAGGAATCTGTAAAAGTTGCTATACTGCCACTGAAGAAATATGGAAGAGACCCGAATAAGGCCATTAACAACCATCCCATTCCCACCACAAGGAATCCATCCCTTATACTTAATTCTTTTTGTGCCTTAGTTGATTTGATGATCAAGAAACCGAATAAAATACTAACTCCGATTGAGAGAATTATTCCGGTGGAACTACCATCCAGATAAATAAAGGAGACAATAAGTGGAATGAACTGGATCAGCCCTATCAGAAGGATAAGAAATCCAAGGACATGAAAAACAGATCCTGTGTTAAGGGTCTTTAGCATATTATGTTTTATCCGAACATTTTTTCAAGTTTGTTCATAGAAGATTTTTCAGAAAAAACTGTGATCTCATCACCAGACATTATCGTATCATTCCCTGAAGGGACAAATGGCTTAGGTTTTCTGTAAACTGCACCTATTATTGAATCCCTCGGAATTTTCTCCTGAAGTTCGGAAAGAGGTATATTTACATATTTGGAATCTTCTGAAACCATAAAAGTGATCATGATGATATTCGTCCCTTTCAGTGTGGTAGAGGAAAGGACTTTCCCATGCTTTACAAATCTCATAATTGCATTTGAAGTTGAAATAGAACTATTAACACATCTGGAAAGGCCGATCGTTTTTGTGATCGGCAGATAATCATTTTTCTCAATTCTTGTGATAGTTTTCTCAACCTTCAAATGATTTGCCAGGAGAGATGAAACAATGTTGGTCTCATCATTGCCGGTAAGCGCCAGGAAGAAATCCATTTCAATAATTCCTTCAGCTGCAAGCATATTCAGGTCGGTTGCTTCACCATGAACTATCAACGAATCTGTCAGGGTTTCTGAAAAATGTTCAGCACGGCTCTCATCTTCTGTGATAATTTTCAAATTATATCCACCATGCTTTTCTAATGCCATCCCTATGGTTTCAACCAGCTTTCCCTTGCCGTGGATCATTATGTTCTTTATCTTTTCATCACCATTGGAACCGGTCATTTTAAATACTTCTTTCAGATATTTCTTTTCGGATATAACGAAGAACTTATCATTTTCTTCAACAATAAAATCGCCTCTTGGAATATGTGCCTCAAATCCTCTTTCAATTACAACTATCCTCATATTGCTTAGAGAATACAACTTTGATATCTCACCAAGAGATTTACCGATAATATCTGACTTACTGCATACCTCGGTAGAAACCAGCATTATCTTTTTATTGTACAACTCATATACATCTATTGCTGATGGATATTCAAGAAGATTCTCAAGCTCAGCTGACAATTCTTTTTCAGGATGGATGATCAGGTCAATACCCATATCATCCAGATCGATCAATTCATCCATGAAATTGAGATCATCATATCTTATCCTTGCAACAACTTTGTCCGCTCCCAGTTTTTTCGCAGCTGAACATGACAGGATATTCATTTCATCAACCGAACTGACGGCGATGAAGAGATCACACTCTTCAAACACATCTTTGTTAAAAACTTCTTTCTTTATGCCCTGACTTTCTATAATTCTTGCATCAAGATGTCTTTCCAATTTACTGCAGAGTACAGGATTCTTCTCTACTACTATAATATCGTTCCCATCTGAACTGAGAGAACGTGCAAGGTGTTGGCCCGTTTTTCCTGCTCCATAAATTATTATATTCATTATGCTATTTTATCAGTATTGTTCAGCATCCTATTTTATTTTATATAAATTTTACCTTTGAATACTCTTCATAAAATATTTCCCTATTATATCAATAAATAAATGGAAGTAAAGGGAATACTACCTTGTGAAAATATACACCGGGAGGAAAATTCAAATACATGTTTAGGAAAAAAACGAACTATTCCTCAACCTTAACATCATCAATATCCACACCAAAAAATGTATAATTCTTATAAATTCCGATAATATCAAGACGTTCAAAACTATCACCATCCTCATTATTGTAATATTCAATTATCCTGTATTCGCTCGGGAACCTCAGCCCTGCCCTGTTTTTACCGTAACTGGAAATGAATTTCATACCAGGTATACGATTTAAAATAAGCCCCCTGATTCTCAGATCAGCACGATTTAAATTCTGATGTTTCCACTCTATTCTCAGTATCGAGCCATCCTTAACGCTAACCCATAATTTCCCGTACATCTGATTCATGAAGCTGCTCCACTTTGGAAATGCTTCAATTATTATAGCTTCAACATCAAACAGATTTTCATTTCCGGATATTTTATAATTGAAAAAGTCCTGCCATCCAAATCCGACAAGAGTATTCGGGCCGTACAAAGGCCTTACAACTTTGTAGCTCAGCACCGGAACAGGATTTCTTTTCAGATCAGGATATTCATTTACTAATTTTCTCGCTTCCTCAACAACACCTTTATCATTTAAAATAAATTGAAGGTCATAAATATACTTATCAGTAAGTTTCATTCCTTTCAATTTTACAGGCTTATAGTTTTTAAAATATTTCAGCGGTTTTTCAATTGCTTCATGTAAGTCTACCAGAAGTACTATTCTATCTTTTTTTTCTTCATTGCAATAATAGAATATCTCCGCCTCTTTCAGTTTCTTACAATACTTCCCTGCTTTGTTAAGTATTTCCTTTAATTCTTTATTATCTTCATTCTCATTTCGTGTTATAAGATTTTGAGAGCAATCATACCTTTTTCTTAAAAGGTCTTCACTCCATTTGTACCTGTAATCGGTAATGATCCTATTGAAATCCCTCATAGCAGCAGCATAAGTCATCGATTTTTTTGAATTTTGCTTATTCTTATTAAATATTTCAGCAAGTTTTAATAGATCATATGACCTTGTTCTTGTTGTAACTCCTTTTAAATAGTAATTAAGTGACTTTTCATATTCACCAGTTTTCAAATATTTCTTACCCATCAAATTGAACCAGAGTTTTGACCCGGCCTTATCAAAATACTCTTTTGAGTTTGTAAAATTCCCTTTCAGGAAACTGGCAAAGCCTGCGAATGCATACGCATCCTTCCTGCTGTTTTCTTTAATGCTTTTGTTTATATAATCTTCAACCATTTTCTTTTCATTGGGGCTCAGCAGATCTTCTATAGATTTCTGGAATGAAGATCTTACATATAGCATATGGTGGTCAAAACTTCCCCACTCGATATGTTTCATCCCTTTTTTCAATTGAGACCTGACAATAGTTTTTAGATTGTTTAAAGGTTTCTCTATCTCCATATCAACGATCGACTTCTCGGGAATAAATCCATTTGAATAAGCTTTGATCATTATCTTTTTATAAAGCGGGATCTTTATTTTCCATCCGCCCTTTTCATCAGTATAAGTAACAAAATATCCGTTATCCGATTTTATTTCTTCTCCGGAGATATTAGTTATCTCAATACGGGAATTTTTTATGTAATTTATAGATGTATCATATACAAAACCTGTAACTTCTACTGATTTGGGGGTTTTTGAATAAGTAAAAGTAGAAAGAGTAAAAAGTAAAACAAGAATAGTTATATACCTGAATTTGATTTTCATATGGTCTCCATGGCTTTATTACGTTACTTAATTTGAAATCGTTTATCAATTTCATATTCAATTTATCCACTTTATAGAGAAAAAACAATAAAGCGATCAGGATTAATTTGCACTTTTTTTTATTGTGAAAAAGGTAATGTTTTTAATTTTCTGCACATTTTAGTCTGAAAACACCCTGACTATCAGCGTACTAATTTACAGAGATAAAAATTTTGGATAAATATCCAATTTTGAAAAATAATTTCTAAGGAGCTTAAATTGAGATTAAAAAAAACGGCCGTGTTATTTATTGTTTTACTTATTATCTTTTCAGGTTCTCTATTGGAGCCGGCATCTTTAAAAAAAATCGAAAGATCAACTAATCTTTCTACTTTATGTAAAGTCTGGGGATTTCTTAAGTATCATCATCCGGAAGTAACCAAAGGATATCATGACTGGGATGAAGTTTTGATCTCTGCTATCCCGAAGTTTTCAACTGCTGCTGATTATACTGAATTAAATAATGAGATCATGGAATTGATACAAAGTGCAGGAGGTATCAACTACTTAGATTATGGGGACACTTTCCCTGACACTCAGATTTCCGACCCCAATTTTGCATGGATGGAGGATTATGATATTCTGGATTGGTATACATCACTGTTACTAAAGATATTAAAGAGCAAGAAGCTTGATGGTACAAATCATTACGTTTCGTTTATTGAATATGCAGGAAATCCTGTTTTTGAAAATGAAAAACCTTATTCAGATTATGAATATCCGGGTGAAAATGAAAGGCTGCTGGCACTATTCAGATATTGGAATATTATTCATTATTTTTTCCCTTACAAAGATGTTATGGATAAAAATTGGGAGGATGTGCTGGATGAATTCATTCCAAAAATTTTAAGGGCGGGAAATGCCCTTGAATACAATTTGATTATGAGAAGGTTTACAGCAAGTATCAATGACGGGCATGCTTCCTTTCGGAGTACAACATTTGATAATTATTGGGGAGTATATTTCCCCCCTTTCGATGTCAGATATATAGAGAAGAGGTATGTCATTACAAGAGTTTATGACAATCTTAACACCACTAATGCGGGTATTCGCCCCGGTGATGTGATTATCAGTTTTAATGGACAGAATGCAGATGAGTTAAGAGATTTTACTATTCAATACATGGCAGCCTCAAATGAAGCAAGACTTCACTATAATGCCGGCTATTTCATGTTCAGCGGAGGAAATGATAAATGCTCCATAACTGTTCTGAGAGATGGAATCGAAAAAACTTTTACTCTTGACAGGCACCATTTCTATGATCTATATGCTGAAGAAGATAGAATGGCTGGAGAGATATGGAAAATCCTTCTCGGTAATATCGGTTACATTAATATGGGTATTCTAATGCCTGAAGATGTTGATCCGATTATGACCAATACAGAGTTGCTGAATACGAAAGGGATAATCTTTGATCTGAGGAATTATCCGAACAGAACATTGTACCCAATAACAAAGTATCTCACTCTTAATTCTGTTCAATTCGCTAAATACAAAATACCTGACTCTGAGAATCCGGGAAGCTTCCTTTGTAGTTTATCTTCCTGGATCGGCCCTTTCGGGAACAATGGTATAAACTACAAAGGAAAGGTTGTTATTCTTGTTGATGAAAGATCGAAAAGTCGATCTGAATTCACCTGCATGGCATTTCAGAAAGTTCCGAACGCAACTACAATCGGCAGCCAGACTGCAGGTGCAGATGGCAATGTATCAAGAGTAAGTCTTCCGGGGGGGATCAGAACGAGTTTCTCAGGGATAGGTGTTTTTTACTTTGATGACACTCCTAGTCAAAGAGTTGGAGTTAAGATCGATCATATAGTCCGCCCCACAATTTCAGGAATAAGACAGGGAAGAGATGAGGTTCTTGAATTCGCGGTAAATTTTATAAAAAACTAATAATTTTAACTCAGGAGAATCAGAAAAATGAAAAATAAATTACACATTTTATTATGCTTATTGTTGGTTTTGCAGGGAATTACCTTTCCACTTGTAAATATCAAAGGAGGATTTGAAAGTTCCGCATTTTCTTTCTCTTATGAAGGAAATGACGAGTGGGGAAAATTAAAAGGATTCAGAATTGGAGCCGGGTTTAGCAGTTCATATTCCAGAAGATTTGTATTTAAGCCTGAGCTCTATCTGGTAAAAAAAGGGTGTGAAGTAACACAAAGCTATCTGGGGGAAAATCTAACCGAAAAGATTACACTTGATTATCTAGAACTCCCCATGTTATTCAGATATTCCATCGTTAGAAAAGAAAAATGGAACATCGGGATTCTGTTTGGCCTGTTCACAGGAATCAGACTAAAAGCATCCCAGATTGCAGAATTTGAAAATGATTCCAGAAGTGAAGATGTCAGTGATTATTTCAAGAAAACCGACTTTGGTTCCATCTTTGGAATCGAAATAGTTCTTATTAAGGAAAAGTTCAATATATTCCTTGACCTCAGATTCACCTCAGGGATGACTGATATCAGAGAGAACAGAGACTTTCAGGACAAGATCAAAACCAGATCACTCTCACTGATGGCAGGAATAGGATTTTAGATAAAAAAAAAGGCCCCGGAAACTCCATTTAAAATGGAATTTACCGGGGCCCTGTTTATAAAATTTAATTTATAATTTGATTACGTTTGCTGCATAATTACCTTTGTCGCCCTGGCGAACTTCAAACTCAACAGCCTGTCCTTCGTCTAATGACTTGAAACCGCTGTCCTGAATTTCACTATGGTGTACAAAGATGTCAGTGTTATCTTCAGCTTCAATGAAACCGAATCCCTTCTGGGCGTTAAACCATTTAACATTTCCTTTTGCCATGTTGGTATACCTCCTTTTAAAATTTTAAAGTAAATTGAGGTATAATTGAATTTTCAAAAGTTAATTTATTTGTTGGAGACAATAATTCTGGAAAAACCTCTGTGTTAGAGGCTTTTTATCTTCTATCCCGCCAAAATCATCTTCCTTCTTTTATTGCTCTTGAAAAGTATAGAGGGCGTTTTGTGCAGAAATTTCAAACAAAATGGTTAGATAAATTTGTTACTGAAAACATTAAGGTTGAAGGTACTTTTAATCAGGTAA
>JAOZUQ010000002.1 GCA_029938635.1 Candidatus Aminicenantota bacterium | reverse complement strand
TTCGCAGGAAATCCCGCAGATGACGTTCTTCTTTCGGGAAAATGTAACCCTCAGGGAGAATGCCCAGATTTAAAAGTTTAGCCAGATGAAATGCAGAATGCTTATCATCCTGATTTTTTAATCCCATGTATTGGACAATAGCCGGAGGATGGGCCAGGTGAACTTTATAACCGGCCTCAATAAGTCCGTCAACAAGCCAATACCAGTTAAATGTCGATTCCACTACAACACCGCTGATCGACTCTTTAAAAGGTTTAAGATATTCCAATATCCCTGAAATATCATTTGGGGATCTCCTCTGAAATACTCTCCTGCCATCCTCATCCGAGATTCCGATAAATGTGTTGTTGGAATGTAAATCCAACCCACAATAACATTCTTTCATGTTACACCTCCTGATCTTAGGAGTAGTATCTTAAATACAATTTGGCAAGTTTAACCCTTACTAAAATGTCAAAGATACTTAATCCACAAACCTTGCGAATAAATTGAAATTAAATAAAATCTGAAACTTCTATATGATTATCGGTGCTTGACACTTTGACATTTCACAATACTTGAACACAAAAAGTGGGGGCAGTTTGAATTTTTATGTGCATATCTGAGATATAAACAAACAAAATGTCGTAATGCAAGACCTGACCCCGCTGATTATTGAAAACAGGTTTCCTGATTTTATACTGAACCAACTTTTTAATGAAGAGTTTCATTGGGGTACACCAGCACGATTAATGTAAACAAAATAATATTATCCTTTTGCAAGAAATCGGAGGGTGGGGTGTTCTACTTGTATTAAAGGAGGCTGGATGAAAAAATTAGTAATTTTGATCATAGCAGCAATGATCGTACTAGCAGGAACAACATTTGGAGCAGGCTATATTTCCAAACATATGAGACAGGGTGTTAACATGGCTGAGAAAAATCTTTATAGAGGACAGATGATTCTCAGGATGAAGGCTGAACTCGGACTTACTCCAGATCAGGTAAAAAAGATCGAACAGATGGGTCTTGATTTTCAGGGATCTGTTATTAAAAGGATGGCCGACACCAAGATTCTGGAGTTGAAATTCGCAAATTATCTTCAGGGAGATAAGATAAGCAAAAAAACAATTGAGAAGATGATAAAAGAGATCGCAGGATTAAAAACCAATCTTCAGATCGACCGGATTTTTCATCTTCTGGATGTTAAGGGTGTATTAACCCCTGAGCAGATAAAGAAGGCGGACGAGTTGAAGTATAAATTTGGAAGAAGGGCATTCTTCAGGGACAAACGTAGGGATGCAAGTGGCAATGTAGGTAGAAAAGGCGAACGGAGATCAGGGAGACCTGGCCTCAGATAATCTTTTCATGTGATTCTTCTATGGGAGGGGGCAACCCCTCCCTTTTTTTTTATACCACTGAAACAACTTTCACCCTTAATCACACTTGAAAACAGTGGAGAAAATCTATATAATTATCCCTCTATGGATAATTACAAAATTCGAATTTCCGGCAGGAAGAAACTATCAGGAACTATAACGGTATCAGGTGCCAAAAATGCTTCACTGCCTGAACTGGCTGCAACAATTCTCACCGATTCCGAAGTCCTCCTTAACGGAGTTCCGGACGTTGAAGATGTAAATACAATGTTCAATGCACTGGAAAGTATTGGAGCTTCGGGTAATTTTTCTGATAATAAAGTAAATATAAATTTTAGTAATATTAAGGAACCTGTTGTATCTGAAACAATATCAAAAACATCAAGATCATCAATACTCATCCTCGGGCCTCTTCTTGCACGAAACGGATATGCCAGAGTTTCCCTCCCCGGAGGATGTGCCATAGGGGACAGAAAGATCGATTTTCATCTCGAAGGCCTTGAGAGAATGGGTGCAGAGATCAAGGTGGAGGACGGATATATTTTAGCCAGAAGTAAAAGGCTGAAAGGGGCTGATTATACTTTCCCCGGGGTTAGTGTTACCGGAACTGAAAACCTGATCATGGCCTCAACCCTGGCGGATGGGGAAACAATATTGAGGAATTGTGCAGTAGAACCCGAAATTACAGATCTGATAACTTTCCTGGAAGCAATGGGAGCGGAAATAATGGGAAAGGGGAGTGACACGATCAGGATAAAGGGCAAAAATATCCTCAAAGGAACTTCTCACACTGTCATCCCGGACAGAATAGAGATGGGGACATATGTTATTGCCGCCTGCCTGAGAGGGGATAACATTGTTGTGAAAAATTGTATTCCCGAATATATCGGGAGCCTTCTGACAATTCTGGAGTCAATGGGTGTTGAAATTTTAATAAACGGAGATGAAATTTCTATTAAAGTTCCCGGACAATTAAAACCTGTTGAGGTCAATACAGATCCTTATCCCGGATTTCCGACTGACCTGCAGGCTCAGTTGACAACATTGCTTACTCAGGTTGACGGGATCTCTCATATTAGAGAAAATATCTTTAATAACAGATTCAAACATGTTATTGAATTGAATAAGATGGGTGCAAATATTGCAATAAACGGAAATATTGCTGAAATTAAAGGAGTTTCTGATCTTAAAGGTACATATCTCAATGCAACTGACCTGAGAGCATCTGCCTCCCTGGTTCTGGGCGCATTGATCGCTGAAGGTGAGACATATATTGATAATGCCTACCAGCTTTTCAGAGGTTATGAAGATATGCCTGGTAAGCTGAATAAAATAGGTGCTGATATCAGCACAATGAAGGTGTAAAATGGATGATTGTCTCTTTTGTAAAATAAGTTCCGGTGAAATACCAACTGAATTTTTATTTGAAGATAATAAAGTTGTTGCATTCAGGGATATCGACCCCCAGGGCCCTTTTCACATTCTGATAATTCCTAAAGAGCATTACACTTCAATAAAAGATATAAAAGATGAATCGTTGACAGGCCATATGTTCTCTGTGGGGAACAGGGTTGCCGAAGAGAATAATATTGAGAATTTCAGATGTATCATTAATACCGGAGAGGAAGCCGGCCAGACAGTTTTTCATGTCCATCTCCATCTTATTGGTGGCAGAAGGATGACCTGGCCTCCTGGTTAAGGAGTAAAAATGAAGATTAAATGGATCGGGCACTCCGCCCTGTTGCTTGAAGGTAGCCGCAAAGTACTGATAGATCCCTTTCTTTCAGGGAATCCTGCAGCAACAGTTTCGCTGGAAGACATAACCGAGTGTGATGTTGTTGTTGTCACGCATGACCATGGTGATCATATTGGTGATTCATTCGAGATATGTAAAAAAACAGGTGCTATTTTTGTTTCACTCAATGAAATATCGGAGCTGGCTGCAAAAGAGGGATTAACTGCGGAATTGATGAATGTGGGCGGAACAATTGAAAACAACGGGGTTAAGGTTTCAATGGTTCCCGCGTTACACACTGCAGACCTTGGCGGGACCGCAGTAGGAGTTGTTGTTGAGCTTGACGGGATTTCCGTATACCATGCCGGAGATACCGGATTATCAATGGAGATGGTTCTGATCGGAGAAATGTATAAACCGGATATAGCATTCCTTCCAATCGACGGCAGATTTACCATGACCCCGCGTCTGGCTGCCAAAGCTGTTGAGCTCCTTAAAGTTCCGAAAGTTGTACCTATTCATTTTAATACATTTCCTGCAATTAAATCTTCTCCTGAAGAATTTAAATCCCTGGTCAAAGGTGACTATGAGGTCATTATCATGAAGCCGGGTGATAGTTTAGAATTATAAATGCCTTACATAATTGACGGTAATAATCTTATTGGAAGTTCTCCGGATATATCTCTGGAAGATAGTAATTCAAGAAAAGAGATCATTGCGATAGTGAAAAAATTTCAGAAGAAAAAAAACAGTAAGATCATTGTTGTTTTTGATGGAGAACCCGATACTTTCTCAAGTGAAGAGAACCCGACTGAGAAAATAGTAATAAAATATCCTCCTATCGGAGATTCTGCCGATGATGAGATAAAAAGGATACTGGACGGATATACATATTTCAGAGATGTTGTCCTCGTAACATCAGACAGGGAGTTAAAAGATATTGCAAAGAAAAAAGGGGCTAAAGTAATAAATTCGATCGAATTCTATTATGAACTGAAACGTGTATACAGAGCGACAGGAAGAATAGAGATGAAACAGAAGCGGATCGATACTGAATTAAGTGACGGAGAGGTCGATCAGTGGATGAAAATCTTTGATGAGTGACATTTTATTCAGACAATAGTGTGAATCTCACCTGAGAAAAAGGTTTCTTCTTTACCATCCTTAAGTTTTAGAACAAGGGCGCCCTTATCATTGATCTTCTTGAATTTACCGTTTATTGTTTCCCCGGAGTGGTGGAAACTTATTTCATCACCAGGTTTATGCTTTAAATATAACAGATATCTTTCCAATATATTCTCATACAGTCCATTTTCCATTATTCCGGTGAAATAGAGAAGATATTCAGATATCCTTAATATCAATTCTCCCATATTCGCTTGTCTCCCGGAAATCATGGAAAGTGATGTGGCGGTTTTTAAAATATCTTCCCTCAGCTGCTGTTGGCCGACATTGACATTAAGCCCTATTCCTATTACTGCCAACATACTTTTATTGAACAACTTGTTCTCTATCAGTATTCCTCCTGCTTTCAATCCGGATAATTCTATATCATTAGGCCATTTAAGCTGAACATTCAGTCCTGTTTTTCCAGCTATAGCTTCTGCAACAGCTGTCCCTGCGGCCAGCGAAAGAAGTCCGATGTTTTCTCTGTTATTTATATTGAGCAGGTAGGACATATATATTCCTCCCTCTCCTACAGGGATCCACTTGCGGCCGTCCCGCCCTTTCCCTCCGGTCTGAATATCAGCGGAAACTAGCAATGGGATATCTCCGGAAAGAGAATCCAGATTTTCATTTATATATTCATTTGTAGATATGCAGGCAGGCATATCTTTCATATTGATAAAATCCGGAATGGGGTATTCTCTGTCAGGTGAGGTCAGATAAAGTTTTTTCAAATTTTTCCTTCTTATCAATCGATTCCTGAAGTGTCTTCTTGAATCCGTTAACTATGTCTACAGGCGCTTTCTGAACAAAATTACGGTTCTTAAGCCTGTTTTCAATATTGTTAATCAGATCGTCAATTTTTTTCATTTCTTTACTGAGTCTTTCGATCTCTTTCTCTCTGTCCGATTCATTCTCGAATGGAAGGAGTATTTCCCAATTCAGGTAAACCCCCCGATATCCTTTTGGAAGAGAAGAAAAATCTTTTACTATTTCAGCATTTTCACTTTTTGTAAGAAAATTAAAATATTTTAAAAGCTCAGCAAAAATATCCCCCTCTTTCTTTGAAGAAGTTTTTAAAAATGTTTTAAGACGTGCATTGGGATCAATTTTATTTTCTGTCCTTGTTTTTCTCGTTTCGCCCGTTATTTTCTTCAATAATTCAATATTTTTATATTCGGAGGTGAAAACCAGCTCGCTTTTAAACTCAGGAAATTTTGTTTCAAGGAGGAAGTCTTTTTCTGTTTTGATCTTTTGATGAATTTCTTCGGTAAGGTATGGAGTGAAAGGGTGAAGAAGCTGAAGAGCTCTGAAAAGTGTATACTTGAGTACGTTTCTTGTCTCTCTATTCTCAATATCATTTTTTGAGAATTCCAGATACCAGTCACAATATTCATGCCAGAAAAAATGATATAGAACATCTGCCGCCTCGTTCAATTTATAATTGTCCATCAATGAGTTAATATTTTTTGTTGTGAGATTCAGCAAGTGCAGTATCCACTTATCGGTGACTGAGATCTTTTCAAAATCGATATTTTCCGATTCATCACCTTTAAGATTCATAATGATGTATCTTGAAGCATTCCATATCTTATTTGTAAATGCTTTATATCCCTTTATTCTATTTATTGAAAGTGATATGTCCATCCCGGGGACAGCCTGAATTGCAAGTGTGAATCTCAGGGCATCGGTTCCGTACTCCTTGATGATGTCAAGCGGGTCGATAGCATTATTTTTGGTCTTGCTCATTTTTTGCCCTTTATCATCTCTGATCAGTCCGTTAATCAGCACTTTTCTGAAGGGGATATCTTTTCCGAAATGTATTCCCATCATGACCATTCTGGCTACCCAGAAGAAAATGATATCAAAAGCAGTTACCATCAATGATGTCGGATAATATGTCATAAAATCCTGTGATCCATCCATCCATCCGAGAGTGGAAAAAGGCCAGAGGGCGGAAGAGAACCAGGTGTCAAGAACGTCAGGGTCCTGTACGATTTTTGAAGATTTACATTTCGGGCAGGTTCCCGGGTGTTCGGCGGCAACTGTTATCTCGTTGCACGATTCACAATTGTATGCCGGGATCCTGTGTCCCCACCATAGTTGTCTCGATATACACCAGTCCTGTATATTGTTCATCCAATTAAAATATATTTTTTCCCATTTGCCGGGGATAAATTCAATATCTCCTGTTTTCACGGCTTCGATAGCCGGCTTTGCAAGTTCTTCGGTTCTCAGGAACCATTGTTTGGATACATTCGGTTCAACAATTGTTTCACATCTCTGACAATGGCCGACATTGTGTGTGTGCTTTTCTTCTTTTTCAATATTTCCGGATTCACTTAAGATCTTTATCAATTCCTTTCTGCATTCTTCACGGCTCATCCCGATGAATTTTTCCGGGATATCCCCGGTCATTTTCCCCTCTTTATCTATTACAACCCGGCTTTCAAGTTTGTGTTTCAGTGCAATGTTATAGTCAAGAGGGTCATGTGCAGGGGTTATTTTAACAGCACCGGTGCCGAAATCCGAAGCGACCTGTTCATCAGCTATTACCTCTAATGTTCTCCCGGCGACCGGAAGGATGATCTCTGACCCTACCAGTTCTTTATACCGTTTATCATCCGGATTGACTGCAACTCCGGTATCTCCCAGCATTGTCTCCGGCCTTGTTGTTGCAACAACAATATACTTGCCGGGATCATTTTTCAGTGGATACTTTATATATGTGAGATTTCCTTCAACTTCCCTGTGATCAACTTCAAGATCTGAAAGGACAGTTTTACATGAAGGGCAATAGTTTACCATATAAGTTCCTTGGTAAATTTTTCCCTCTTTGTATAATTTTATAAAAACATCTGTGACCACTTTGTTCATCTCTTCACTGAGCGTGAATTTCATTCTGCTCCAGTCGAGGGTTAGTCCGAGCTTGGAAACCTGCTCAACTATCCTGTTCTCCGATTTCTCTTTCCACTTCCAGATCTCTTCAAGAAATTTTTCACGCCCCAGATCCTCTTTTGTTTTTCCTTCATCCCGTTTAAGGTTTTTTTCGACTATCATCTGGGTAGCAATACCTGCATGATCAATACCGGGGAGCCAGAGTGTGTTGAACCCTTCCATCTTTTTCTTTCTCATTATGATATCTGGAATTGTAAAAGTGAGGGCATGCCCCATATGGAGGGAACCTGTTATATTCGGGGGAGGTAGAATCATTGAGAATACAGGCTGATCATTGGTGTTGTTTGCTTTAAAAAGACCACTTGACACCCATTTTTCGTACCATCCTTCTTCAGTTTTTGCTATATCGTAGTTCTTTTCCATTAGTTCTTTTCTCCGATCAATTTTAACTTATCTATAAGATTCTTAATAGTCTTTTCCATTGTTTAAATCGAGGTAAGTCGGGAAAAAGAGGTGAATTTCTATTTATACTCTTTTTCTATATCGCTCTTTAATTTATCTATTTCACCTTTTATTATTTTTTCAGCCAGAGGTGGAACTATTTCCCACAATATCTCTTTTACGGAAACAGTCAATTTATCTTCGATCTTCTCCACAAGTTTATTACTATCCTGCAGGTTTGTGAGGCTGGCCAGTTGATCAGTCATGCCTTCCTTATCCATCTTTTCTGCGGTTTCTTCCTCGGGAGCTACCGGCTCACTCTTCTCCTGACTTTCGGTCTCAAGTTTTTCAAGAACTTCTTTTATTTCCCCAGACTTTTCTTTTGTTTCTTCCCTGGTTTCCGCCTCCAGGACTTCCTCTTCCTTATCTGGAATGCTAACGGGATCAGATACTGCGTTGCTCTCAACTTCGGCCTTGTTAATGGAGAAAACATTTTCAAGATCCGATGTGTTCATATTGCTTAAAGAGGGATCAAGTTGATCCTTTCCTTTCTCAGGAACTTCACTTACCTCCTCTGTTTTCTCAGGTTCTACGGGACTTTCTGTTATAAGAGGGTCGGGTGTGGTTTCTGAGAGCGCTTCTTTCTGTTGATCGATATCTTTTTGAATATTGATCTCCTCCATTGTAAGAGAACCAATATCAAGCTCTTCCTCCTGAATCCTGATATTTTCCTTTATAACAGCTTCTTCATCTGCTACAGGCTTGATATCTGAAGGTTTCCCGGCAGAATCTTCGAAAGGGTTGGATATCTCATCGGTTAATTCAGGTGATAATTTATCTTCACTTTCCCCAAATCCAGACCCCTGGGTTATTTCTTCCGAGGGTAGGACTTCCTCTTTAATGGAAGTCTCTGAGTCGGGGGCAACGATAGTGTCCATTAATCCTCCGGCGTCACCATCGCTCTGGACATCAGAAAAATCAATTGAATCAGATTTGTCCATAATATCACTTATTTCAGAGATCTCTTCCGGCATTGAAGACGGAATATCTACAGTTTCAGTTGATTCTACTTCCAGTTTAGGTTCCGTTTCTGGTTCAGCATCGGGTTCATCCACAATGCTTTTTATGGTGATCACAAGCGCTTTGGAATCAAATGGTTTTGTTATGAAATCTTCATATTTGAGTCCGCTCAACTGTTCCTCATCGACAGGTTCAAATCCTCCCTTGATCAGGAAGACCTTTGTGTTCTTCAGCTCATCGCTTTCATTGATGAATTTACATACTTCATAGCCGTTCATCTCGGGAAGTTTTATGTCTACAAGTACAACTGATGGCTTCAGTTCAAGAAGTTTTTCGGTAATACCCTGGCCGTTCTCATAGCTTACCAGCTCAATGCCTTCTTCATCGGAAAAAGAGAGTTCTACTATTCTTCGGATGGTATAACTGTTATCTGCAAGTACGATATTTTTTTTCATAATCCCCCCCTACATATAGACTTTTACCATTTTTTAAATAAAAATGTCAAGAAAAGTAAATAGGTTTTTTTTAAAAAGCAGTCTATAACTTGACTTTGTCGTTTTTATAATGTATAAGTCGATGATAAAATGAGATCTAAAAATAAATCATATTCGATAATAATTGTTTCAGACGCTACTTCAACTAATAAAGAGCTTTTTTTATCATCAAAATTCATCAGGAATTCACTTATAGCCGTTGTTTTGCTTGTTGCCTTGTTCGGGTATGTGATCTTTGATTACCTCACGTTGTCCATTGATAGTCAAAAGATGGGAAGGCTTGAAGTGGAAAATCAAAGAAAAACGAAGATTATTGCAGAACTCACAAGAAATGTTGATAAAGCTCAGAGAAGTCTTGCAAAAATGGAGAATTTCAAGAAAAGAATTCTCATAGCAGCAGGACTTACCTCTCCATCGGCCTTGCAGGCGATCGGAACAGGTGGCGGGCCTATTTCTGATATTTCGACCGATGTTGAACTTACCGAAAGCAGTCTGGATCTCACTATACCTAAAAGAAAGGTCGATATACTTGAGAAATCAAGAATTAACAATACTAATGCAAAAAAGATGGAGAACGACCTTCAATTTGTTGAAAATGTTATTGATAAACAAAAAGTAAGACTCGCTTCAACTCCGTCAATATGGCCCACAAAAGGATACCTTACAAATTCTTTCGGAAGGAGAATTCATCCTCTCACCGGGAAAAGGAGTTTCCATTACGGCCAGGATATTGCGACTCAATCAGGAAATAAAATTATTGCTCCTGCAAATGGTGTTATTCTTGTAGCAGAATACAGAGATTATTATGGAAAGATGATAATAATTGATCATAACTTCGGTTATACTTCCCGATACGGCCACTTAGCGGCATTTAATGTCAAGGAAGGGGATCGTGTTACAAGGGGGCAGGTGATTGGCTTTGTTGGGAATACAGGCCGAAGCACAGCTCCTCATCTTCATTATGAAGTACGCTTCATGGGTAAGGCAATCAACCCCATGAATTTCATCATAGATTAAAAAAAATCTGCCTTGTCAGGCCTTAAAATTTCAATTTACTCTTGTGGTATTATTGTAATAGTGGATATAAATGAGCGATCTTAAGAAAAAACTGGATTTTATTTCGGGAAAAAACAAAAAGAATCCGATTGAACCCATAACAGATTCTCAAAGTTTATCAACAAAGCAAAAGCTTGAAGAGCTTGTTTATAAAAATCTGAAGAACCGGTCTTTGAAAATTCAAGAAGAGAGAACTCAAGAAAATATAAATTTTGATAATGATTTTGAAGTTATAAATTACAATTATCCAATGAATTCTGTTTTTGGGAAAGTAACCCTTAGTGAATGGAATGATACTGTGGCCTCTACTATTTCAATAATTTTTAATGACCCTGAACTTGGAGACATAGATCCGTTGAAGCTATTGTATTTTGACACTGAAACGACAGGACTTTCGGGAGGGACAGGAACGATCCCTTTCATGCTCGGTTTCGGATTTATTGAAGGTAACTCTTTTGAAGTTCGGATATTTGTGCTCAATGATCCTGCAAGAGAAGGGTTGTTCCTTGATGAGGTAGACCGGTTTCTTGACGAATTGGATATATCGGGTGTTGTCACTTACAACGGGAAATCTTTTGATTATCCTCTAATGGAGACCAGGTATATTTTGAATAGGAAAAAATTTCCACTGCTGGATTATCCTCATCTTGATTATCTTACTCCGGCAAGGATGATATGGAAAAATACTTTTGAATCAAGAAAGCTCGGGTATCTGGGAGATATACTTCTCAACATCTCACGGGATGATGATGTAGATGGGAGCCTCATCCCCAGATTGTATTTTGAGTATCTCAGATCCGGAAATTTTTCAATGATCGAAAAAGTAGTTGAACATAATGCTCTTGATATTGTAGGGCTTTCAGCTCTGCTTCTACTTGGCTGCAGGTATATTGATGATATTTCCAGAACTTCAGAAGAGGGAGAAATACTTGGCGTGGCACTTCTGAACGAAAAATCCGGATTGTTTTCTGAAGCGGAGAAATTTTATAACCACCTCAACAATCATGCAGTGAGAAATGAGATAATTGCACAATCGGTGAAGAGGCTTGCTCTCATAAAAAAGAAGAAAAAACTGTTCGAAGAAGCGGAAGAGTTGTGGAAAACATTGTCGGAACATGGAGACAAACTGGCATTCAGAGAGATGTCTATTTATCTTGAACACAGGAAAAAAGATTTTGCCGGAGCTGTAGAGTTTGTAGAGAAGGGGCTTGAGTTGGCAGAAATTTCGGAAGCTCAACGGAAAGACTTTGAGAAGAGGCTTTCCCGGCTTAAACGAAAAATTGCAGGTATTTCAGGCAAAAAATAAAATATACATCTACGTAAGTTCTTTATTTTTATTGTCTATCCTAGTTGTAACAAAATTATAGATAATAAGAGCAATTGCCGAAACCAGCCCTATCGCTGCAAAATAATACCAGATCATATAGGATTTATCATATGCATGCAGTTTTTCAGCAGCGGTCAGAAATCTAGGATCAGGGCAGTATTCGGTTAGTAAATATCCAGACAGGCCGAATCCCAGAAGTGAGGCCAGGAATGAATGAAGGTGGCTGAATCCGAGGTATAATCCTTCTTCACCCTTTGGAGCCTGAAGTGAAAAGAATTCCAGGAATCTGGGAGAAATAAAACATTCAGCAAGGCCCTGCAGCATGATCCCGAAAATGAGCATCACTGTTATAGGGTGCAATGTAAACAATCCGAATATTGAAATTGATTGTCCTGTTATAGATTCAAGAACCGGACTTAATGCCATAGTGAGTGCTGAGAGGGGCATTATGAACATTCCGATAGTCATCGAAGAAACAGCTCTCACCTTTCGCATTAATTGAGTTATCAGGACTACAAATACCATTACTATTGCAGGGTTCACATTTGCGATCCATTCGGGTTTCGCATGTTCCCCCACGGTTCTTATCACATATTTCGGCATAGTTGCATAAAGCTGATGCTGGATCATCCAGAATCCGGTAACAATAATTATCAGTGTTATCAGCCGGGCGTTGGATATGATCCTCATAAATCCTTCCCATGTCTCTTTAAGTGACTTCCCCTCTCCTCTCTGATTTGAGTTTTTATAGAAAAAATATACGACTATAAGTGCAAGGATGGTCATAGTCGCTGAGAAGAAATTTATTGATTTTATTCCGATATTAATCCTCATGGGCGCCGCAAATGTCTTCCCGAGGAAAGCCCCAATATTAACTACCATATAAAAGAGTGAATAACCTCTTGCTCTGTTCTCTTCATTGGTTGTGACAGCAACCGTCCCGGTAATAATCGATTTAATAAAAGATCCCCCTATCATGACTATGACAAGAGTCGGTATGACCATAAGTTTGTAGGGAAAGAGTCCGAGAAATAAATATCCGATACTTAGAAGTGAGAAAGCGAGGATAATTCCTTTACGAAACCCGATCTTGTCAGCGAGGGCTCCGGCAAATGGTGGAAGGAAATAGAGCCCTGCTGAAAAACCGCCGCTGATCCAGGCAGCCCATATATCGTTGTAGCCTACAACATTTGTAAGATAGAGAGTTATTGCAATAAAGACCGCATAGTAAGCAGCCCTTTCGAAAAACTCAACCATGTTCGCGATCCAGAATGTGGCAGGAAATTTCCAGGTTGTACTTTCGTTTGTTCCCATTTGTTTCTCCGTTCTCCGTGTATTGGGGATATCTATAGCATCCCGGTAGAGAATTTGCAAATTTAAGATGAGAATGATGAAACAATCTTTGCTCTACTCCCATATTTCTAAGATAAATCGCAATATTTTCGATTGTACCAGAGGGGCATTTCGGATATAATAAAATCAGGAGCTTAAATGAAAGAGCATAAATTTTCCACAAACCAGATCCATCTTGAAGGGCACAAAAAACCTTTCAATTCGCATTCGTTTCCTATTTTCCAGACATCAACATTCTATTTTGATTCCCCGGAACATGGAGCAGAACTTTTTGCCGGAAAGGGTGAAGGGTATATATACACGAGGCTTGGAAATCCTACTATCGATGCTGTTGAGAAAGTTGTGGCAGGGCTTGAAGGGGGATTCGGAGCCACAGCAACGAGCTCGGGGATGTCGGCAGTTCTTGCCAGTGTTTTCCCGTTCGTAAAGGCCGGAGACCATATTATTGTTTCTGACACATTGTACGGTGCTTCTACTACATTGTTGACCGATTTTGCAGCAAGATACGGAGTTGAATCATCAGTGGTAAAAAGTACTGATCTTGATGAATATAAAAATAGTGTTAAGAGTAATACTAAACTTATCTATATCGAAACTCCTGCTAATCCGACACTAAGTATTACAGATATCAGGGGAGTTTCCGAAATCGCAAAAAATGCGAATGCATTGCTGGTAGTTGATAATACATTTGCCACACCTTATCTCCAGAGGCCTTTTGAACTGGGTGCTGATGTGATAATGCATTCAGCAACAAAATATCTGAACGGCCATGGGGATGTTGTTATGGGATTTTCGGTAGGTAAGGATGAAGAGCTTCATAAAAAGATCAGATCTTTTACAAAACTTACTGGAGGGAATGCAAATCCCTTCGATTCATATCTTTGCCTAAGGGGGATAAAAACCCTCTCTCTCAGAATGGACAAGCATAATACCAATGCTCAGAAAGTTGCGGAGTATCTGCAGGGGCATGATAAAGTGCTGAAAGTTTACTATCCGGGATTAACCGATTTCGAAGGCCATGAGCTTGCAAAAAAACAAATGGCCGGATTCTCTTCTGTTATTGCGTTTGATCTTAAAGGGGGGTTCGAAGCTGGAAAAAGTCTTATGAAATCTGTAAAAATGATGACTCTTGCTGTCTCTCTCGGTACTGTTGACACTCTTATTCAGCATCCTGCATCAATGACTCACAGCGGAGTCCCAAGGGAGGAAAAAATGAAGGCGGGAATAACTGACGAACTTACAAGGATCTCAGTCGGCCTGGAGGATGTTGAAGATATTATTCAGGATCTTGAACAGGGACTGGCAAAACTCTGATCAGATATTTTTTATAATTTCCAGAAGCCGGTCGAGTGAATCTTCCGGATCAAGTTTTTCTATCATTTTACCTTTTCTGAACAGGTAAGCTCTTTTTTTTGAAAATGCAATTCCGATGTCTGCTTCTTTAGCTTCACCCGGCCCGTTTACTTCACATCCCATAATTGCGATCTTTATATTCTTATCCAGCTTAAGCTCACTAAGTTTCTTTTCAAATTTCTTTACGATATTTATCAGATCTACGCTTACCCTGGCACATGTAGGGCAGGACACGACTTCAAGTCCCCGTTCTCTCAGGCCAAGTACTTTAAGGATCTCCACAGCCACTTTTACTTCCTCCACAGGATCATCTGTGAGGGATACTCTGATCGTGTTTCCGATCCCGTCTGCCAGAAGGCTCCCGATTCCTATGGAGGATTTTATGGTTCCTGAAAATAATGTCCCCGCTTCTGTAATTCCCAGGTGGAGGGGATAATCACACTCTTTGTCAATTTTCCTGTATGCTTCGATAGTTTCCAAAACATCTGAAGATTTCAGTGATAATTTAATATTAAAAAAACCTGAATCTTCAAAAAGTTTGATCTTGTCCAGGGCTGAATCGACCATCATTTCAGCTCTGGTTCTTCCCGGCCTCAAATATTTTTTTTCGATTGATCCTGAATTGACCCCTATCCTGATCGAAATATTGTGTTCAGCAGCAGATTTGATTATACGGCCCAGTTTTACTCTACTCCCTATATTTCCGGGATTGATCCTGATCCCGTCCACTCCTGCATCGATCGCCCCCATCGCAAGGTCGGGGTTAAAATGGATGTCGGCAATGACCGGAATAGGGGATTCTGATTTTATCTCCCTTAATGATGAAATAGAATTCTTATCCGGAATGGCAACTCTGACTATCTCACATCCTGCCATATAGAGTTGCCGGATCTGATCAATAGTGGACCCGGCATTACCAGTATCGGTGGTTGTCATTGACTGGATCGATACGAGGTGATCTCCGCCGATCCCGACATTTCCTACAAAAATCTCTCTCTTCATACCACTATTATATCAAACAGTGGCAGAATTAGTATTATTATAATGTTGTTTTTCTGATTCTTTTAATTTCCAAGAACCTTAATACTTCCGTTAACGGTTGCTATCTTAACATCAAATTTGCCTTTGTTAACAGTGCCGGCCATTTTACTTCCGATAAATTTTTTGGTCCTCGGCAGATTAAAATCACTTTTGATAGAACCGTTTACAGTATTGGCCCTAAGGTTAAAACTTGAATCTTTATCGATCTCCAGTTTTACTGAGCCATTGACTGTCTCAACACTGAGATCTCCTGCAATCGCTTTTTTCAGGTAAATTCCTATACTACCGTTAACTGTTTCAAATTCAGCATCTTCAAAAGATCCTTCGAATGAAAGCCGTCCGTTTACTGTCTCTGCATCAATATCCTTCAACTTACCTTCAATTCCGATGCTGCCATTTATTGTTTCAATTTCTGTAAGTGAGATGTTGTGTGGTAATTTGACATAGAATTTAACAGAGGCCTTACAATTCCTTCCCGGCCTTTTCACATATACTTTAAGCTTGCCGTCACTCTCTTTAAAAATGACCTCTGTATTCTCAAAATATTCTGATTTGTTGGAATACTTCCTGGCTTTGATATATATTGTGTCACCCTTGTAGCTAACTATATTAATATTTCCGTTACAATTTTCCAGTTCGAAAGTAAAGTCTGAACCGGCTTTAAATGACTTCTCGATTGTTTTCTCATATTTATATCCGAAGGAAAAAAAAGATATTGAAAAAAAGATCATTATAAAAATTATTGTTAATTTGGTTCTCATATTACCCTCCAATTTATATTAAACGATATAATATCCCAAAAGTTCCCGATTTGATACAGATTGATATTCAAATATCAACATAAGCAAAGATAAAAATTCTAAGCACGAATATCGAAATCCGAAATAAATCCAAAATAAGAATGTTCAAAATCCAAGACAAAAGATCCCTACATGTTCTTGTTTGGAACATTTGTGCTTTGGTCATTTATATTTGTTTCATGCTTCGGATTTCGGATTTGATTTTCCTTTCTATTCTGCGTAGCCTTGGCGAAGCAGAATTGAAATGAGGGGGGTTTAATGATAAAATCGGTCGGAAAGGAGACGAATTACTATGAATGATACAGCATTTTTATTTCCCGGACAGGGTTCCCAATATGTAGGTATGGGAAAGGACCTTTTTGAAAAGAGTGATCTGGGGAGAAAAATCTTTAAACTTGCAAATGAAATTCTGGGATATGATTTTATGAAGATATGTTTCGAAGGGCCGGAAGAGGAATTAAAATTAACCCACAATACCCAGCCTGCACTTCTAACGGTATCCTACATCCTCTTCAACCTTCTCGGACAGGAACCTGTTCTCGGGGCCGGCCATAGCCTTGGAGAGTATTCTGCAGTGCTATGTGCAGGAGGGATCGATTATGAAGATGCTGTAATGCTTGTGCATAAAAGGGGCAAGTATATGCAGGAGGCAGTACCGGTGGGAAAAGGCGCTATGGCTGCAATTATTGGCCTTGATATCGATCAGATCAAAGAGAAAATGGAAAATATTGAAGGTGTGGTTAATATTGCAAATTGGAATAGTTCCTCCCAGATAGTGATCTCAGGTGAAAAGGGAGCAGTTGAAAATGCGGTAGAAGTACTGGCTGCTCCCAAATCAGTTATGCTCCCCGTGTCAGCTCCATTCCACTCCGAGTTAATGCTTCCTGCTGAGGACAAACTGTCTGTAGATCTCGACAAGATCAATTTCAGGGATCTGAAATTTCCCATCATAAACAATGTGGATGTAGAGGAAATTACCGACAGGGAAAAGGTAAGAGACGGACTCAAAAGGCAGGTCACAAGGCCTGTTCTATGGCACCCGACAGTTCTGAAAATGGTTGAAGATAAAGGGATGGAACGCTATGCTGAAGTGGGCGCCGGTAAGGTGCTTGGCGGGCTTATCAGACGTACTTCAAGAGATCTTGATAAAAAGATCGAGCTTGTAAATTATCAAACTTATGAGGATCTGAATAAAGGTTAATTTTTTAATCTGGCCTTTGCGGAAACTGTCTGGCCGAATGCTATTGCTCCATCATTGAAAGGAAGTTCTTTCGGCAAAAGGATCTCGAATTTTTCAGATCTGATATATTTTTCTGTCATTCTCAGGAGAAGCCTGTTGTGAAAAACCCCGCCCGATAAAGCGACTCTATTGATCCCGGTCTTATTTCTAAGCAGTTTAAGCGTTTTTATTGTTATATCAGCGATGGAGTTATGGAAGGCCAATGCCAGATCGTCAGCAGGAACCCCTCGCTCTTTATTCCTGATCAATTCTTTTACCAGTAGTGAACTGTTTATCAGGAGCGGCTCTTTTCCTGATCTACCTGAAATTTCAAGTGGAAATTTCAATGTAGTATCTGAACGTAAAGCGGCTTCCTCAAGGAGTTGTGCTGCCTCTGCTTCGGTTGAAATTGAATCTGAAAAACCGAGTAGTGAGGAAATTCCGTCAAAAAGTCTTCCGACACTGCAGCAAAGAGGTGAATTTATATTTTTTTCGATCAATTCAGCAATAATTTTTCTTTTTGGACCATCAGGCATTGGATCTTTTCCGAAGGCAGTTATGAGGAGGGATAACCCGATTCTCCACACATCTTTTATCGCGGCTTCTCCTCCCGGAAGAGGGAAATAACTGAAGTGAGCTGCCCGGGAATATTCTCTCTTGTCAGCGATAAGGAATTCTCCACCCCATATGTTCCCGTCCTCTCCGAAACCTGTACCGTCAAATGAGATTCCGATAACTTTATCGTCTGTATTATTCTCTTCCAGAACCGCAGCAATATGAGCATGATGGTGTTGCACCTTGATCCTGGTGCCCGAGTTGCTCCATAACCTGTCGGTGATCTTTGTTGAAAAATAGCCGGGGTGAAGGTCTGAAACGAAGACAGACGGTTCTATCTGAAAAAGGTTCTTAAAATGATCAATTGTTCTGATATACTTTTGTTCCGTCAAAGGACTTTCCAGATCACCTATATACTGACTGACAAATATAAGATTTTCCTTTGATAGGGCAAAACTGTTTTTTATGTCCGATCCGGCAGCAAATATGTTTGAATCTGAGTGCGAACTGAAAAATGGAATCGGGACGAATCCTTTAGACCTCCTTATCATATATGGTGATTCATTGTTCACAAAGAGGACACTATCGTCAGATTGCTGAATAATTTCTCTGTCTGATGTGATGAAATAATCTGCTACACTTGCAAGTTTTTCAAAAAGCTCATCTTCTTCAGAAATTATCGGTTCATCACTTATATTTCCACTGGTCATGATCAGCACCATATTTTCTATTTCTTCAAAAATGAGATGCTGTAGCGGGCTGTAGGGAAGCATTATTCCGAGATGGGTCAATCCCGGTGCAACAAGATCAGATACTCTCTTTTTCCTCTCTTTCAGTATTACTATAGGCTTCTCCCTTTCCAGGAGGAGTCCTTTCTCCACTTCGGATATTTCAAGAAATTCTTCCGCAATATTAAGATCTCTGACCATTAAAGCAAAAGGTTTAAAAGGGCGCTGCTTCCTTTCCCGTAATTCTCTGACAGAATCGGTGTCTTTTGCATTTGCGGCGAGGTGATATCCCCCTTCTCCTTTTATTGCCACTATTTTTCCATTTTTCAGATATTCAGAGCACATTGAGATTATTTTGTCTGTTTGTTCTACAATGAGTTTCCGATCTTTATCATACAGAAAATAACGTGGCCCGCATACCGGGCAGGATGTCGGTTCTGTATGAAATCTCCTGTCTGACGGGTTTTCATATTCGGATTGGCATCTACTGCACATGGGAAATTTATGCATCGATGTCTGTTTCCTGTCGTAGGGGATGTCCCGGATAATACTGAACCTGGGGCCGCAATTAGTACAATTAATAAATGGGAATTTATAACGGTGATCGTTTTTATCAAAGAGTTCTCTTCTGCAGTTTTCGCATATTGCAGTATCAGGAGGAATAAATGCACTCTTCTGATCAGTAATTTCACTTTCAACTACATTAAACTCTGTGAAAGCTATTTGATCAATCTCTTTTGTCTCAATAGATTTAATTTTGGAAAGTGGAGGAGATTCACCCCTGATCTTCATTTCAATTCCGGGAATTTCAAATGTTTTTGCATTTATCCTGATCAGAACTCCCTCGGTATCATTCAGCACTTCACCAGCCAGCGATAATTCATTTGCTATCCTGTAAACAAAAGGGCGGAACCCAACCCCCTGAACAATACCTCTTACCCTTATCTCAAATGTCCTGTTGTCCATAATGATCCGTTTCACCAATTAAAAGATATTCTATCCAATTGCTTAGAATTAAACAAATTTGCAGGAAAAAGCCTGAACCTTGATTCGCCTGATTAACATGAATTTCCTGATTACAAGGAGCTTAACTAAATTTATAAACTAAAATCTTTACTATAGAGCGGCCACATGTTCCTGGGGACGGTGTTTGGAAACTTGGAAAGTTTGTGCAAACTCAAAAACAAATGCACCCACACTCTCTATTGAACTGGTGGCTTCGACAGGCTCAGCCACCGGATACAGTTCAGCTACCGATAAAATAGTGGTCACTTAATTTAGTTGGTCACTGAGCTTGTCGAAGTGACCGGAAGTAGAGCATTCGATTAAGAGAAACTTGTGACTTCTCGACCCAATATTTAGTTCAATATAAAGTCAAGAAGTAAAGCACCGTCCCCCCCCCGGATCTGACCCAGCCCAGGCTGCTTTCTCTTCGCTAAAGCGAATTCACCTTGCCTCTCCCAGAGGGAGATAGGAATCATAAGAGTCTTCTTTAGATTATAATATCGGGTTTGAGGATGCAGGTTCTAGAACCCAATCTTTGCCGTTAAAATATTGGATTCCCTTTTTAAGGTCGTTCACATATTCTTTGGCAGAGAATTCATTGTTAATAAACGTTTGGGTGGTCTTCATTTTATTCATAAATTTATCACTGAGATTAATGGATCGTATATTAAGATCCTTATCAAATTCAAAATAAACACCACTAGGCCACATTTTAATTGAAAGAGAACCGTTTTTCAGCACAATAATGTTGTTTGCAAAAGTTCTGGAAGGGCTCATCTTGTCTATTATTGTCCTCGGCAATATTAAATAGTATTTTTCTGATCCCTTGATCCAGTTCCTGTATTTATAATTATCCTTCAATTGAGGAGAAAAACCCGATATTTTATCAGGATTGAAAATGGCAAAACAAGCTTTATTGTATTCATTGTTCATTCCCGAGAGGATCACTTCCTTGATTCCGTCGTCATTCAGATCCAGGAAAGCATAATCTGCTATTCTACCGGAATTCCAGTAAGAACCGATCTTTGTCCCTTTTAAGTTTAATATGATGAACTCAGTCGGAAAGTATAGTAAGTGAGCGGAAATTATTATTATCTCATTCTTGCCGTCATTGTTGAGATCATATATGTCAATTCCTGTAGGAGCATAATCACCTGAATATATCTCCTTTCCATATTGCATCTCTTTACCAAGTTTGTAATTCCACAAAACTTTCCCCTTGTGATCAAACAGGTAAATCTCTCCACAATTTGTCTTATCTTCTGTCCGAATTCCAAACAGGACCTCATTCTTCTTATCATTATCTATATCTTTTATTATTATCATGGGAAATTTATTATATTTGCCATTGAAATATTTTATCTGAAAATGGTTCCGATACCTGTTCTCAGGCCACAGGTTTCTAACCTCTGTGTCAAATCTCCATAATTCAGAGCTTTTTGAATTCAGAATTACCAAGTCCTGATTGATAATTCTAAATTCAGTAGGATTTTTATCATCATTTTTATTTGCTATAAAAAGGACAGAGATCACCACTATTATAAGTAATGCAAGTATGATAGATCCTTTTAAAACTCCACCGGGTACCTGTTTTGCCCCGTTTTCAGGTTTACCTGATCTGTCAAGCCATTTATCCAATTCTTTTTTGGTTGTAAAAACCCTTGACCGGGGAGTGTCTGTATACCGGAGTACAGGGAGCCCGGCTTCCTGCTCCCACCTCTGGCATGTCCTGATCTCAACATCGAGATAATTTGCAATTTCTTTCCATGAAGATAACTTATCCGAATTGTCCATATCTGAAAATATTCTATCAAAAAGGAGCTTTAATAGCGACAAGATATGAAAAGAAATGACATTGGATTCAAAGCTATTTAAATAATTTTCCCAAGATTATAAAACCGAAACAAAGAGAGTTTGCTGAAAGCAAAATCAGGCAGGAGGGGAGATGGAAAGGATATTTTCAACAATTATTATTATCTTTATACTTGTATGTCAAAGTGTTAATGGAACGGTTATTTCAAAGTCAAAGTTCAGATTGAGCAATCTTGCTGGTGCCGTTTGGGTTGAGTTAGATGTGGGAAGAAGCGATATCATGATTGATACTGAAAGCGTAAAAAATCTTAGTTCTTCATTTTCTGGTGAAAATTTGTTTCCGAAAACATTTGTTAACGGGGATAAAGTTTTTGTAACCTGGATAAATTATAGAGGAGGTGATTCCCGGATGATCTTCTACAATTCTCTCATTGATAACAGCGAGATCGTTATTGATGATAAATTCAGCTTCATTTCGAAAGAGACGGAGGTTATTTTCAGTGGTCTTGAACCTAGAGTGATAATTTTCAGGGGAATCAAAAATTCGAATAATGAGGATCTCTTTCTTTACGATCTTTTTAGAAAAAAAATGAGAAGGATCACTTTCACGGATATGAATGAAAAAACAATTAAAATAAAAAACAATCATTTGTCTGAAGAGTCTTCTTTTTATCTTGAAACAGAAACAATTAATAATAGTTTTCTATATATTGTTTCCCTTGATGATTTCAACGTGAGGCTATTGGAGAAGAAAAAAAATGCATACTTAAAAAAAAGAACTCAAAGAGCGACTACTTCTGATTCACTAAAGTATTTGATTGGTTTTGGAGATAGTATCACATGGGGAAAGATCAGAATGAATGACCTCGAGGACTCCTATCATCCGGAATTGACCTATTGGTCAAGGGTTGCAGAGTTCCTAAGTGATAATTTCCGTAAAACACAAGGTGTTAATCTTGGCGTGAATAAAGATTCTTCCTATAAAGGGCTTTTGAGAATGAGAGAAGACTTCGAGGGCATTAATGCATATATTTGCTTGATCATGTTTGGTACAAATGATGTTGTAAATGGTAGTTTCTCATGCTCAAGCACGTGTGAAAACATCAAACAAATTTATGAAATTGCAAAAAACGAATTTGGATTGCTTCCTGTATACATTACGATCCCGCCACAAAAACAATATCTCAGCGGCATTCAGTTCTTTAAGAAAAAAACAGAAGAACTGAATAAGAGTCTTGTTACAATGTCAAAAAGAGAAAAACTTCTCTGTGTTGATATATATGGTGATTTTATGAATTATTATTTAGGATGGGAGGTACTTTTAGAGGATGTTAAAGGGAATCACCCGAGCCCGGCAGGACATCGGGTTATTGCTGACAGGATTATTTCACTGCTGGCAGAGATCTATCCCTTGAAAGTTTTTGATTTACGAGAAAAAATTATTCAATAGAATCTATAATTATCAAGAAAGGGGACAGGCACTTTTGCTATCTATGGCGGAATGACTACAGGTTCTTTTGGCTGAAGCTGGATGCTGAAGGCTGATAGCCGAGCTGGGTTATCTTTTTTTTAAAGAGTCTATTGCGTTGAGCTGGGAGGGGAGTAGATAAGAATTAGCGAAGAGGCGGCCTACGGTGTAGGAGATTGCTGCTGCGATTGCCCCGGGCAACCTGAACTGTGATACGGTTATATATAAAGTAAATATGATCATGATTATTTCGATTAGTGAAGCTCCCTTGATCGGCCCTGTCTCTTTGGTATGGACAAGTAATGACCTTTGAAAAGATATGAGTAATGTAAGGACCGGTAGAATTACAAGTATACGAGCGGGAAGGATAGAAAATTCAGCAAGTTCAAATGATAGTCCGGAAACTTTATTGAACCAGATACTGAGGGCCGGTGTGAAGAGTATCAGAGAAAGAGTTACAAAGAGAAATGTTCCGAGATAGAAAGCGAATCTTTTTATCCCTTCATAATTCTTTTCATTCATTCCGAGAAGAGCAATGATCACTTCCTGATAGGATAATCCCAGGCTCCTGAACACAAATATGAGTGAGTTGATAACCGGAAGGACTGCCAGTGATTCGATGGGAAATTTGCTCTTTCCCATAAAGAAAGTGACCATGGGATGTACACCGAGGGCCAGCATAGCTGTTAATGCAAGGGGGAAATAAAATGTTGAGATCGACTTGAAGTTCAGCTTTTTCTCTTTTTCATCCTCTTTCTTACTTTTGATCAGTTTGATCGTCCCTCTCACAACTATTCTGCTGAAGATCGATTCTACTATTACACCTGCAGAAAGTGCCGCAGCGCCAATATAGGCTCCGCTGATCTTTAATTTGTAAAGAAGCAGGGCAGTTGAAGACATGACTATCAGCCTGACTATAGTTCCGTATGCTACCAGCCGGGTCAGATTATGCCTTATCAATAATCCCTGGTAAAACCGTCTGAAGCCGATCGCAGCCGGCCATGGAAGAAGGAGAAGAGATGCAACATATGTGAGGTTGGCAATTTTCGAAGGGAGGCCGATCAGATCCTGAGCGATAAAATGGAAAACCTGCGGGATCAGCCCGAAAATCATAAAAACAGTGATAACTGAATTCAGCATAAATGTATAATTCCGGAGTGAAATATAGTCGTGTCTGTTTTTCACCAATGCAGTTGAGGCGCTCATCAGCATGATTATCGGGGCTTCAACAATAAGCGCAAAGGAAAAAGCAACACCGAAAGCGGCCAGGTTATACTTCGGCAAATCAAGCCTGGCTATAAGAGCGGCAAGAAATGGGCCCTCCAATGACATCATCAGCCATGTCGCGGCAAGGGGGGCCCAGAATATAAATATCTTTTTTGTTGAAAGTATACTTTTTCCCATGTTAATGATGACTATAAGATCGGAATATCAGAATCTGAAGCTAAGTATCAGTTGTTTTTTTCAAACTCGTCCATGAACTTTATAAGTTCCTGAACACTTTCCAGCGGCAATGCATTATAAATTGATGCCCTGCAGCCTCCGACACTTCTGTGTCCTTTCAGGCCGATAAATCCTGCAGCAGTTGCTTCTTCAATGAATTTTTTCTCAAGTTCTTCCGACTGGAGTCTGAATGTAACATTCATCTTTGATCTGTCTTCCTTATTTGCGGTTCCATTGTAAAAATCATCTGAATCGAACTTGTCATAAAGGAGTCCCGCTTTCTCTGCATTGATCTTTTCGATCTCATCTAATCCGCCGAGTTCGATCAGCCAGTCTGTAACCAGCTTTATGATATAAATGCCGAATGAAGGAGGAGTATTATAAAGTGATTTTTTCTCTGCGTGTGTTTTATAGCTTAACATCGTTGTAATTCCATCAGCTGAATTCTTAACCAGGTCGTCCCTTATGATAACGAGAGTAACTCCCGATGGGCCTATGTTCTTCTGTGCTCCGGCATAAATAAGCCCGAATTTTGAAATATCCAGCTTTTTGCTCATGATGTCAGATGACATATCTGCTATCAGGGGTATATCTCCGGTGTCCGGAAAGTCGTTGAACTGGATACCACCGATTGTTTCGTTGGAAGTGATGTGAACATATTCACAACCATCGGTAAAATTAAATTCTTTCGGAATATATGAAAAATCTTTATCTTCCGAGCTGGCAACTACATTTACATCACCAAAAAGTTTAGCTTCTTTAATTGCTTTTTTAGCCCATGCTCCGGTATTGACATAATCCGCGGTACCACCCTTAAGAAGGTTCATCGGGATCATTCCGAATTGCTGACTGGCTCCTCCCTGAAGGAACAGAACATGGTAATTGTCAGGGATATTAAGGAGTTTTTTAAAATTTTCTTCAGCACTTGTAATTATTGCATCAAAATCCTTGGACCTGTGGCTTATTTCCATTACCGAAAGCCCGATCCCGTTAAGGCTGGTTAATTCTGCTTTGGCTTTTTCAAGTACTTCCTGCGGTAAAATTGCCGGTCCGGCATAAAAATTGTGTTTTTTCATTTAATCTCTCCCTAAAAATATTTTAAATTGAATTATACTAAAAAACCTGATATTCACAATGACTTATCCATTTTTGTTTGATTTTTTTTTAATTTAAGAGTAATTAACATGAAGTGGAAGACAATATTGAGAAGATCAGAGAAGCTGCAGCCCTGATCAGGGATGCCGATGCAATTCTTATAGGGGCCGGAGCAGGGATGGGTGTTGATTCCGGACTTCCCGATTTTCGGGGAAATGAGGGATTCTGGAATGCTTATCCTCCATACAAAAAACTTGGCCTGAATTTTTACCAGATGGCCAATCCTGAAGGGTTTCAATCTGATCCGAAGTTTGCATGGGGTTTTTACGGCCACAGGCTTAATTTATATAGAAAAACTATCCCTCATAACGGATTCACTATACTTAAAAAATGGTCAGAAATGAAAAATGATGATTTTTTTATTTTTACATCAAATGTTGATGGTCACTTTCAGAAAGCCGGGTTTTCCGAAGAGAAAATAGAAGAGTGCCACGGCTCGATAAATTTTCTCCAATGTGCCTCATCCTGCTCAGATATACGGGATGCTTCATCAATTGAGATAAAAGTTGATGTTGACACCATGAGATCGGAAGGAGATCTTCCTGTTTGTGAAAAATGCGAATCTGTTGCAAGGCCGAACATACTTATGTTCGGTGACTGGAACTGGCTCTCTGACAGAACTCATGTTCAGCACAGGAATTTGCTGGAGTGGCGTGAAGGTCTTTCAGAAAAAAAGCTTGTGATAATTGAATGCGGAGCAGGAACAGCAGTCCCGACCGTAAGATATATGTCTGAAAAATTCCTCAATATGTTTGATTCTGTTCTCGTAAGGATAAACATGAGAGATCCTCAGGTTCCTCAAGGTAACATCGGCATTGCCGCAGGTGCCGCAGAAGTGCTTAGTAACATTGACTTGATAATATCGGATCAGATGTCCTGAAACCATCCGTTCAAAAGCCCTTTCGAAACTGCGAATGATTTTACATCCTCATATTCTTCGGGTTCAAGCCTCCTCTTCAAATGTTCATCTCCTGAAGCGTTGTAGGCAGGAAAGAACTGGCTCATCAGGCTCAGATATGCATCTCTGAAATTACTTTCACTTATTTTCTTAAGGACATCTTTTGAATTTTTAATGTGGCCGGGAAGTATCAGGTGCCGTATTATCACACCTTTCACTGCAATCCCCTTTTTGTCAACCAGAAGAGAACCAACCTGCCGGAACATTTCGGAAATCGCATCAAAAGCCATTTCCGGGTAATCTGAGACACCTGAATATTTTTTTGAAATTGCAGGGTCGGAATATTTGAAATCGGGCATATATACATCAATTATATTATTAAGTTTTTTAATTATCTCTACCCTTTCATATCCCCCTGAATTGTAGACAACCGGAAGATCAAGGCCCTGCTTTGATGCAGATCTCAATGCAGAAACAATGTGGTAAAGATAAGGTGTGGGAGAGACAAGATTTATATTATGGGCACCTCTCTCTTTTAATTCCAGAAAGATCTGTGCCAGATCGTCAATCGAATAAACTTTTCCGTTATCGAGTTGAGAAATTGGAAAATTTTGACAAAAAATACATTTCAATGTGCATCCTGAAAAAAATACCGTCCCCGATCCCCTCACTCCTGATATAGGAGGTTCTTCCCCGAAATGGAGGTTATGTGATGCTATCCGCAGATCTTTCCCGGCTCTGCATACTCCGGCCATGTCTGAGCTTCTTTTCGAATTACATACTCTCGGGCAGAGCCTGCATGGGCTGAAATTATTTTTAAAAAATCCGGACTTTTCCTCCCAGCTTTTTTCATTCAGGTTATTGTATAAGGCCATCTGGAAAAATTTGCCCGGAAAAACTTAAAGCCATTTGGTCAGGCTTATAAAGGTTTTCAATTTTGTGTCGGTATCTCTGAGACGTGCGGAGAGTATCCTGGAAAGTTTGATCAGAATTTTCACACCTGCCTCACTTTCATTGTTGAGGAATTCAAGAAAATCATCTCTTTCGATCTCCAGCATAACAACATTTGTATGAGCAATTACAGTTGCAGAGCGAGGCAGGTCCTCCAACAATCCCATTTCACCGAAAAGATCTCCTTTTTTCAAAACGATCAATGCTTCTTCATTATCAGGATCAGATTTCTGGGAGACCCTCACTTCTCCCGAAGTGATTATCATCATCGAATTTCCGATGCTATCCTCGTTGAAAACTATATCTCCCCCTTTAAAAACTCTTTCTTTGAAAAGAGATGAAAGCTTGAGAAGTGCATGTGCTTCGAGATCAGAGAAAAGGTTGAGACGCTTCAACAGGCTTGCGATAAAGTCTTCATGATACTGCATTAATAAATTATAACATACTGAACCAATTGAAAAAATACATTCTATTGCAGTTTGCTTCAATTTTTGAATAATGTTGTAATTTTTTTTTTACTATTATAAAATTTCTCCGTGAAAAAATTTTTGTTTATAACTATTATGCTATTACTGCTTATATTCCCATCCGGTTGTGACAAATCGGAAGGAGAGCAATCTGCACTTGAAAGAATGGTAGATACCCCGCAGAGATCAAAGAACACTTTGATCCTGTCACAAATATCATCAATAGAGAATGCGATCAATTCTTATTTTATGGATAATAACGAATATCCTGAGATCATGGATCAACTCATTCCTCATTATTTGAGAACCGATAGTTTTATAATTGATCCATGGGGAACCCCTTTCATGCTTGAAAATGATGAAAACCTGAATCTTTATCTGATATCTGCGGGGCGGGACACGATTTTTGGAACGGAAGATGATTTTAAAAGGAGAATGTAATGAAATTAGCCGACGTCATTAATAAAAACACATTTTTAATTACAGGAAATTTTAATGATACAGATGAATTCTATAATGCGTTTGCTGAATTATTAAAGAAACGGGAAATAATAAAAGATCATAACAAAGTACGTCGTTTATTCATAAAAAGGGAAAAGATTCAATCGACAGCCATTGGAAAAGGGGTTGCAACTCCCCATATCTTTAGTGAAGAATTTAAAGATTTTTTTATCGGGGTTGCACTTGTTAAGGATGGTATGCCCTACAGAGCTCCTGATAACAAAAATGTAAAGCTGGTATTTCTGATCATGAGCAATGACAGGTATGTAAGCTTCCATTTGAAATCATTGGCAAATATTGCAAGGATAGCAAGTAAAACAGATGTTCTAGGCGAAGTTTCAGGGATAGATAGTGAGGAAGATCTTTACAATAAGATTATTGAACTTGAGAACAAGCTGGAGAACAGCTAATCAAGGATTATTATAGAGCTTTAAATTTTTCCAGGGGCAGGAACATGATATAGCCGCTATCCGATTCATCCGGGTCATAGCAGATATCCTTGACGACCTCTATAAGTTTATCTACCTGTTTTTCTTCAACTCTGAGTAAAATTGTCTTACTTTTCGGACTGCTTCCGGTAAATGAATCCATCAATCCGGCAAAGATTGGAATATCATGGGAAATTATGTGTTTCATTCCTACCGAATCAATTACATTTGCATCCGGGATATCTATTTCAAGAAAAGCAGAAAGAAGATCTTCCAGCAATTCTATACGGTTCAGTACAATTATAGCTATCTTCATTTGTCTTCAGGTAAAATGTTCAAGTTCATATTTGATCAGAATATTTATAGCATCTTCAGGTGTAGTGCACTTTATGAGTGAATCCCTCAAGCTGCAGTTTCGAAGGAGTCTTGACACTCTGGCAAGGAATTTCAGCTGCATATTTATCTGATCTTCGGGATAGAGGATCAGAAAGAAGATCCGGACGGGGTCCCCGTCGAGAGAGCTGTAGTTTACCCCCTCCGGCGCAATGGCGATCACGGGAAGTATCCTGGAGCAACTTTTTATTCCCGAGTGAGGTATTGCAACTCCTCCTCCGATACCTGTTGAACCGAGGCGTTCCCTCTTCTTCAGACCGGTCAATGCTTCGTTGATGTTTATTTCCGGTGATACGGATGAAACTATATTCAGAAGTTCACCTATTATCTCATCCTTGCTTTCACCGTTAATTCCAATTCTTATATTTTTTTCAGTTAAATAATCGGTAAGTTTCATAATTATTCCTGTAATTTATGATATGGATTACATACTTTTTAGTCAAGTATTTTCTGACTTATTGCCCTTTTCTGACCTCTCTTTTTTGCTCAAAAAAGTTTCACCGGCACGGTGGAGACCGTATTTAAAACCTATAGGGCCGATTATCTGATTCAGTGTTATTGTAGCGATCAGAATAGCCTGAATATGTATCCCTGCCTCCGGAAATCTTCTTACTACTTCAGAGAGCAACCCCAGGCTGATCCCTGCCTGAGTAATGAATCCTAGCCAGCTGTTCTCTCTTATTTTTTTTTCTGCACGGGCAGCTTTAGTGCTAAAAAATGACCCCAAATATATCATAGAGATCCTTGAGATGAAAATAATAAGCCCGAGTATCCATCCTGCCCTGAGAATATTCAGGTTGATAGATGCGCCTGTTATAGTAAAAAATGCAACATAAACCGGTATTGAGATCTTGTCCATCCTCTTCAGGAAAATGTCCCCGTAACCTGAAAAGTTCTGAACAGTAAATCCGGCAGCCATACAGATAAGCAGGGGTTCCAGGTGCAGGTTCATTTCATAATTATTGCTTATAAATGATCCTGCAAAATGGGTGAATTTTATAACAAAAAAGCCAAGTGCGATAATAACAACTGAAAACTCAACTTTTACTCTGTTTATGAGAAAGATAATAAATTTTCCAAGGAGGAAACCCAGAATAAATGCAATAACTATTTCGAGAAAAAGAAAAAAGACAAATGAAAATTCAAAACTGCTTCCCGGCTCCATTATAAGGGAGTTGATCGATATGACAAGTGCAAAGAGGATAATAATGAGAACGTCCATTATTATAGTGATACTCAAGATAGTGCTGGTATAGCTTCCTTTTGCTTTTGTCTCGTTAATGATGGCTATTGCAGAGGAAGGAGATCTTGCGACGGAAATAATTCCGAAGATAGATGCAATTGCTATTTTTGCAGGAAGAGGATATGGCCTCATAAACGGGATCAGCTCTGATATAAAGAATACCGTTGCAGTAACTCCCGAAAAAACTACAATGGTCACGCCAAGGGTAAGATAAAGAATTGGTTTTATATCATGAACTATTTCTTTTATCTTTAGTTCAGAGCCTGCATTAAAAGCGATGAAGGCGAGAGCAAGGCTGTTAAGAAATAGTAACTCTTCAACAGATCCTAAGGAATAAAATTTAAGAATAAAAGGGCCGAAGACCAATCCTGAAATAATGTATCCTGTGATCCTCGGGAGCCCTCCTTTTTCAAAAAAGAAACCCACTACAAAAGAGGAAAGGAGCATGAAGCCAATGATCAGAGTCGGTGAGATACTGTCATCTGAGTTGAGAAAAGTTTCTGCATTGAATACAACAAGCATTGCCAGAATTATCAGGATGAAAGTTATTAATCTATTTCTCATCATATTCTCCTGATAACGGGCCTGAAGTCTGATTTACCCTCTCCTGAAAAGATGCAAGTATCAGCCTCGGACTGATCAGTTCAAAGAAAAAAGTGGAGATCAATATGATGTAAATTATCTGAGTCGATAATTCGGGATAGAGTATATTGAAGTTAATGATAATTCCAAAAGATATTCCTCCCTGGGAAAGGAGGGAGAATCCTACACCGGGAGGTATCCTGAAAGCGGAACGGAATGATTTAACCGCAGCAAAATTTCCCATGACCTTTCCTGCGGCTCTGAAAACAATAAATATCAGGACTGCAGCCATGCTCATCTTTTGGCCAAGGTCCCATCCTGCTCCGAGAATGATAAGCATTATTATGTAGATCGGCTTTTCTCCGTCACTGAGAAAGTTCAGAGCTCTGATCCTGAATTTGCAGGTGTTTGCAATGAAAATCCCTGCAATCAGCCCGCTTATCAGCGGGGAGATTCCGAGTTGCCAGGACATCCCTCCGGTAAAAGCAATGATCCCGGTCAGGAGCAGGAGAAAATCGCCATGTTTGTAACCGGTTTTGTTCATCAATAGAAATATCATTGCTGGGATAAGAGCGGCAAAGGTTGTTAATCCGGTCCACTTTAAGGCAGATAACAAAGGGGCTATTGTTGCTGTCCCGGGATTGGTAAATGCAAGAAATAAGGAAAAGAAGAACATGGAAAAAAGTCCGTCAACAGCAGCTATATACCTTAGAAGATCAAAAAGGCGCTGATCTTTGAATTTAAAATTCCTGTTTGCTATTGCGAGTGCTGACTGGGCTGTAGAGAGGGCTGTGATTCCAAGGACAATAGAGATAATAATTGCTTTTTCAAAAGAGATGATGGAAAGTAAGCAAAAAAAAGTGAACATGGATAATGAAACTATAACAAAAGTTATTATTGCCTGAATTGCTGTTATTGAAAAAAATTTTTTAGGAAGGGTCCTGACCAGTTTTATCTCAAATTGTATCCCGTATAAATATCCGACCCATGCCAGTCCGAATATCAGGAAAGGCTGGAATTTCCTGATTGTATCAGTATCGAGGATCTTTAAACCACTACCACCCAGGAGTAAACCGAGCAGGATGTATTCGATCCCGGTAAAAAATATATTTTTTACTCCAAGCCCGAGTTGTTTCCTGATGAAGGTGATCCTTGATCCGATCAGTGCAGTTCCTGCAATAATTATTATTGCTATAAGGAATTTCATTAAAACAATTTACATAATAGACAATTAATTTTCAATACTTAGAGCCAATTCAATTAGTTCCTTAGATAGAAATGATCAAAATTGAAATCATTACAGAACAGTGATTGATTTATAAAAAGTGATTTTCTATAATTCTACCCGGAGGCTACAAATGCTAAATCATTTTTCCGGAATAAAAAAGAACACTCTTTCAATAATTAATATTTTATTAATATTTTTCCTTTCGCTCTCTTTTATGTCTGTTGTTTCCTGTGGCAAAAAGAAAAAAGAGGGGATAGATCAGATTGCGTATTCAGAGGATACGGCAAGGATAATAAGTCATGTTACATCCGGGATAATATCCTCCGGAGACAGGATATATCTGAGATTGGTTGATCCTGTTGCAGATGAAGATGAAGTTGGGAAAGTTATAAAATCAAAAATTTTCAAATTTAAACCCGGGATAAAAGGGGAACTCAAATGGGAGGATAACAGGACTATCATATTTATTCCTGAGTCAAGATTGCCATTTCACGAAGAGTATACGGGAATTGTTGACCTTAAGGAGTTGAATTCCGAATTCAGGAATCTTCCTCCGGTTGATTTTTCCTTCAGGATAGCAGGGAGGGAACTTAAAGCCCTGTTCGGAGATTTTGAAATTATAAGTGATGACAAACCGGACAAACTGAATTACATAGGGGAAGTAAGCTTTACAGAGGATATAAAATTTGAAGTTGTTAAAAACAATATTTCGCTTTTTTCTCAATCGGGAGAGTTACCGTTACTTTGGAGTGAGAAAAGTTCCGGGAGGAAATTTGTATTTACCTCAAAGACTATCATAAGAAAAAAGAGCGGAGAAAACTTTGTTTTCAAGATTAATAAAGCAGGGACCGGAATAACCGAGAATGTTGTAAAAAAAATAAGGCTTGAGCCATTAAAAAAATTCAAGGTTACAGATGTAATAAAATTTGACAAAGGGCAAAATCCCGGCCTTGAGATAAGATTTTCGCATAAATTAAAAAGAGGTCAGGATATCAAAGGGCTTGTTTCTATTGATCCAGCCCGGGCCATATCATTGAAATCCCTGGACCGGAGTATCTTTGTCGGGGGTGAATTCAAGTTCGGGGAGCAATATTCTGTTACGATCAGGGGAGTCAGAAGTAAGTGGGGCGGAAAAATTGAGAAAGAGATCACCAGGTCGGTTAGTTTTGAGGATAAGAAACCTCAGATGAGCTTTTCCTCTGCCGGAATTTTTCTACCCTCAACCGAGGAGAGGAAGATCGGCTTCCGGACCTTAAATGTAAAAAAAGTCCATGTGGTAGTAAAACGCGTGTTCGAATCGAATTTGGGCCAGTTTCTTCAGGAAGAATCTTTGTCCGGTGAAAAAAAGCGTGACGAAGGTTTCGATTATTATAATATGAACAGAGTCGGAATCCAGGTTGCAGAGAAGAATCTGACCATAGGTGATGTCAAGAACAGGTGGCTGAATCATCAGCTTGACATGAAAGAGCTTATTGATGATAAAGATAAAGGGATCTTTGTAATAGAACTGAGTTTTAAAAGAGAGGATATGCTCTATTCATCCCTGAAGAAAAAGGCCGGTTATTATTATGGCAAAGAGTACTATTCAAATCCGAATTCATATGGATATATTTACAGGCACGGGAAGATATTCAAGCCTCTCCTTGTAAGCGATCTCGGCCTGACTTACAAAAAAGGGGGAGGAGAACATTTTGTGTTCGTAACCGACCTTATAGATTCATCGCCTGTGAGTGGCGTGAAAGTAACTCTGAGAACTTTCCAGAATCAGAAGATCGTTTCAGGTGAAACGGATGGAGACGGGAAAATATTCTTCAGAAAAGTTGAAGGCAATGTGTTTTTTGTTGAGGCTGAGAAAAGTGGACAGAGAAGTATTGTTAAACCTTCGGAAATGGGGTGGAATCTTTCATCTTTTGATACCGGAGGAGTTATCAGCCGTACCGATGGGACAAGAGCATTTATCTATACTGAAAGAGGTGTCTACAGGCCCGGAGATCCGATAAATCTCTCAGTGATAGCAAGAAACAAAAACGGGACTTTTCCTGAAAATCATCCGGCTACTCTGGAATTATATAATCCCAGGAACCAGCTGGTAAGAAAAACTGTCAAAAAAGAGAGTGTTGATGGATTCTACAGCTTTCATATCAAAACTTCCGAAGATGATCTTACTGGGAATTGGAGGGCGAAACTGATACTGGGGAGTTCCCATTTCTTTCATACTCTTAAAATTGAGACTGTTGTCCCCTTCAGGCTGAAAGTAAGGCTTGACCCAGGGAAATTAAAACTCGGCCCGGCCGATGATTCATTAAAACTCTCTTTGAGTTCAAATTATCTTTTCGGTTCACCATCGCCGTTCCTCGATACAGATATCTCGGTATTACTCAGGCATTTTCCGAAGATCTTTAAAAAATTCAGTGGATTTACCTTCTCAAATGATTTGAGAAAATTCGAGTCATCCAGTTCGAACCTTTTTGAAGGGAAACTTGACGGGGACGGGAAAGTGAAGATTGTCTGGAATATCCCCGAATTAACTAATGTACCATCATCCCTTAAAGCTGAGATCACAGCAAAAGTGTATGAGAAAGGTGGCAGGGCTACAACAGGTAATGTCTATATCCCTGTTGACCCTTATAAAAACTATATCGGACTGAAAAGGCCAAAGCTCAAATATGGATACAGCAGAGTCGGTTCTCCTGTAAATATTAATTCCGTGCTTGTGACAAAAGATGGAGAACCTTTGTCCGGAAGATCGCTCAGATACCGGATCTATAGAAATGCACGTTATTGGTGGTGGGAGTATGACAATCTCGCATCTTTCAGGGTCAGATACAAGAAGGATAATTATACCAAGGTTGTGAAAGAAGGAAGTTTTACATCTAAAAATATACCTGTTCCTATTGTTTTTACTCCGGAACAGTCAGGTGAATATTTCATAGAAGTTGAAGAGGATATGAAAGAAGGCCACAAGGCCGGTTTTTTCTTTAGTTCGTATTATTGGGGGGATTCACCTTCTAACATCAAGGATTCAGGTTCATTGACCCTTAAGAGTGACAGGAAAAGATATAAACCGGGTGACACTGCGATTATTTCCTTCCCGAAGCCCGAAAAAGGGACAGTGCTTGTTACACTTGAAAAAGGGGATAGAATCCTGAATTCATGGGTCAGAGAGCTTAAGGGTGAGGATGCACTCGGGGAGATCAAGGTCCCGGTTACGGAAAAAATGCTTCCAAATGCATACGTTTCAGTTTCGATCATTCAGCCCCACTCTCAGACGGGAAATGACAGGCCGGTAAGAGTATATGGCACGATCCCTGTTATGGTGGAGGAGCCTTCGACAAGGAAGGAACTCGATATTATTATGGACGATGAATTGAAGTCAAATAAAGAATTTGAAGTTGTTGTCCGTACAAAAGATAAAAGTAATGTTCAGTTCACGATTGCGGTTGTAGATGAAGGGCTGCTTGATCTTACAAGATTTCTTACACCGGATCCATGGAAGAATTTTTTCAGTAAACAGAAATTGGGGATCAGTACTTATGATCTCTTCTCTTATGTTCTTGCTGTAAACAAAGGTGATGTGTATCGTCTCTTCTCCATCGGAGGTGATATGGAAGTCGCTGTCAAAGGTTACCGTTCTTCTCAATTGGAGCCCGGGAAATCAAAAAGATTCAAGCCGGTCTCAATGTTCCTCGGCCCATTAAGAACCGGGAACAATGGTGAGAAAAAAGTTAAGTTCAGGATGCCGGATTATATAGGGGCAGTAAGGGTAATGGTTATTGCTGCAGATCATTATAGTTTCGGAAAGGCTGAAAAGAGTGTACCGGTTAAAACCGATCTTATGCTTTTGCCAACACTTCCACGTGTTCTCGGACCCGGGGATACGGTAAAGGTTCCTGTTAGTGTGTTTGCCTTGAATGAAAAGATCAGAAATGTCAGCTTATCGATAAGGACAGAAGGGAACCTGAAGATCTCGGGAGATAAAAAAAGAAAACTTGTTTTCGAAAAAACAGGTGAAAAAGATGCTTCATTTACCCTGAAGGTTGATAATGCCGTAGGTGACTGCAAAGTGGTTTTTAAAGCGGAGTCAGGAAGGTATAGCGTATCAAAATCAATTGACATAAAGATAAGGCCTTCCTCTCCGAGGATATACGGATCGGAAAAGAAGAATACGGAACCGGGGGAATCAATTGATTTTATAGTTCCGGACAGAGGATTGAAAGGGACGAACAGAGCCTCTGTAGTAATTTCGAGGAAACCGAGACTTGATATTGAGAGCCGTTTGTCATGGCTTATACATTATCCTTATGGGTGTATTGAGCAGACTGTATCTTCGGTTTTCCCTCAATTGTACCTGAAGGAGTTTATGAAAGATTCTTCTGTTGACATGGATGATGTGGATGAAAATATTAATTCTGCCGTGAAAAGGTTAAGAAAGTTTGCCCTCCCCTCCGGTGGATTGTCCTATTGGCCAGGGAACAGGGATGTAAGTATCTGGGGGACAAATTACGGACTACACTTTATGGTGGAGGCAAAGAAGAGGGGGTACAATATCCCTGCTGATCTGCTCAATTCTGTTATCCGTTTTCAGAAATCAAGATCCCTCGTCACCACAGATAAGATGCTTTCCCGGATCTACCGGCTTTATGTGCTGGCACTTGCAGGGCAGCCTCAATTGGGGTCTATGAACCTGATAGTAGAAAATGACCTTGCAAAGACTACCAATGTGGAAAGATGGATGTTGTCTGCAGCCTATTTTCATGCAGGGAAACGGGATGTATCGAAAAAAATTCAAAAAGGTATAGAAACATCGGTAAGTAAGTATAAAAATCCCGGCAGGACTTTCGGTTCTTCGATGAGGGACAGAGCAATTATTCTGGAGGCTTTGACTGTTTTTCAAGACTGGAACAAAGCGGATATTATGTATGAGGAGATGGTCCGCGATCTTTCAGACGGGAGATGGTATTCTACACAAACTCTTGGATATACACTCCTTGCACTCGGGAAATATATATTGGGAAACAAAATGGATTTCAGGAGTGAGGATGCTCCGATCAAGGGCTATATTGTATTACCGGGAAATAAAAAACAATCATTCGATTTCGATGATCTCAAATACACAACGCAGATCTCTGGCGGATTCGGTAAAAAACTGTCTGTATTCATAAACAAGGAAGTAACATTGAGCAGGATCTTTGTTACGCTCCAATGGAATGGTATTCCTCTGAAGTCACTCGAAAAAGATCTGTCAAAAAACCTGAAACTGGAAGTAAACTGGATAAATGAAGATGGTAAAACAATTGATCCTGCTCTCCTCAGGCAGGGGACGACTTTCTGGGGGCATTTCAGGGTCAGGCCGGGAACATATTCTTCCGGAAGGTTAACAGAACTTGCATTGGTTCAAATTGTTCCAGCAGGATGGGAGATAGAGAATATCCGGTTGTCTGGTGAACAAAAGCCATTATGGATGAATAAGTGGACTCTGGGCAGAGAAGTCTACATGGATATAAGGGATGACAGGATCATGTGGTTCTTTGATATGCGGGGGAACAGCCGGGGGTTGGATTTTGTCGTGAAGCTTAATTGTATATCTGCCGGAAAGTTTATCCTTCCACCAACTATTTTTGAAGCAATGTATAGCGATAATTACAAAGCAGTGAAAAAAGGCCGTAATGTGGAGGTCATTTCCAGGTAGTCTTCAGATTGACTTTTTTATCTGAATATAGTATAAATTGGTTCGACAATGGGCAGGATTCTACTAGTATTATTATTAATTCTTTCTTTTTCAGGAACGAATGATGGTTCTCAGGATGATCTTCTGAAGATAGTTACTTCTATTAAACCGAAGTATATTCGTCAGGGGATGGAAGGTGAATTGTCTATAAAAATATTACCTGCTCAGGGTATAAAAATTGCATCCAATCCTGATATAAGAATAAACCTGAATAAAAATGATAATATTCAGTTTTCCAAGGTATTCTTTACCGGATCCGAGCTTGATTTCAAAACTATTCAGGAAGACGATCTGGTCTTTTATGATTTCGAAACTGATAAAGAGGGAAAGACTATCAGTTTTAAGGTAAATGATGCATCTTTGATAGGAAAGCAAAAGTTGAATGGAGAGGTTGTTTTTACTGCTACTTTCAAAGATAAGTGGTCTGTAAAAACTTTTCAGAAGTTCAGCGCGGAGTTCGTTTCCACAAGAAACCGCAACATAAAAAAAAAATAACTCAACTGATCCCGGATTAAGGGTCGGTATAACTTAAGTCTGGAGGCTTCATAATGGATGTATTTAAAAAGTGTTTTGATTTCACAAGGGCTGAAGAAGCGAAGAAGAGCGGTTTGTATCCGTATTTTACCGAGATCGAAAAGGTTGAAGGTGATAGTGTCTGGGTAAACGGGAAAAAAATACTTATGGTCGGTTCAAATAATTATCTGGGACTGTTTGATAATGCTGAAGTTAAAAAAGCAACTATTGAAGCAGTGGAAAAGTATGGCTCTTCAACTTGCGGATCAAGATTTCTGAACGGAACTTATTCGATCCATGTTGATCTCGAAGAAAAGATAGCAAAATTCATGGAAAAGGATGAAGCACTGATGTTCTCAACAGGTTTCCAGACAAACCTGGGTGTGATCTCTGCTATTGCCGGGAGAAATGACGTTATCATAATCGACCGGATGGTTCATGCATCGATCATGGATGCAGTCAGGCTCTCTTTTGCAGAAGTAGTTAAATACAAACATAATGATATGAAAGACCTCGAAGAAAAACTTGGCAGGCTTCCTGATGATAAAGGAAAGATAATAATCGTTGATGGTGTTTTCAGCATGGAAGGAGATCTGTCAAACCTTCCGGAGATAGTAAAATTGAAGAAAAAATATAATACCAGGTTAATGGTAGATGATGCTCATGGAGTCGGAGTCATGGGAAAGAACGGAAGAGGGACTTGTGAGCACTTCGGAGTACTTGATGATGTAGACCTGATCATGACCACTTTCTCTAAGGCGTTTGCTTCTCTTGGTGGGTATGTTGTAGGCGATACAAAAGTGATCCAATACATAAAACATCAATCCCGCCCGCTGATCTTCTCAGCTTCAATAACTCCTGCTGCTGTCGGGTCTGCTTCCAAAGCACTTGAGTTCATACAGAATGAACCATGGAGAAGAGAGAGGCTCTGGAAGATAACTGAGATCATGAACAGGGAATTGATTAAGATGGGATATCATACAGGTAATACCGAGACACCGATCATTCCGGTTTTTATACGTGATTTTGAAAAGACATTTAAATTGTGGCATTTTCTAAGAGACTATGGAATTTTTACAAATCCGGTGATCGCGCCTGCGGTTCCTTTGGAAGATTCACTGATCAGGACATCGTTCACTGCAATCCATTCCGATGAGGATCTTGATTTTATTCTTAAAGGATTCTATGAGGGCGGCAAAGCACTGGAAATAATTTAATAAATTGCCTTCTATATCGGTAGTAATAGTTAATTACAATTCCGAGAGGTTTTTAAGGGACAATTTAGAATCTTTACAAGCACAATCCGAACCGTTCAGCCGGATAGTTGTTGTAGATAACAAATCATCAGATAATTCTATTGATTTGATCAACGAATTCAAAGGTGTATCACTGATTCCTCTTAAAAAGAATATAGGATATTCTGCAGCATTGAACAGGGGGATCGAAAGGTGTGATTCCGACCTGATCCTGGTAGCAAACTCAGATATTTATATTGAAAAAAATTTTAACAGGATTATTTCAGATAAATTTGAAGTTGATCCGGAACTGGATATCGTTTCTCCTCTGATACTGAGATTCGGAGGCGAGATCGTTGATTCTGCAGGCCAGTTTTATTCCGCTTCATTATATCCTACCGAGGCGGGATTCGGCTCAGCGATAAAGACGAATGAATTTAAAGAAAGCATAATATTTTCTGTATGCGGTGCGGCAACGGTATTCAGGAGAAATAGTCTTGAGCGATTGAAGGTCGAAGGCGAATATTATGATGAAAGTTATTTTATGTTCTGGGAGGATTTTGATATAGGGTGGAGGGCAAACCTTTACGGGATGAAGATAAAGTTGATCCCGGATGCTGAAGTTTTCCATTTTCGTGGCGGGACTTTAAAAAAGTCATTTCTAACGAGGTTCTCAATGGCTCTCGTGAGGCCGGGTTATATCAAATACCACCTTGTGAAGAACAGATATCTCACTCTTATAAAAAATTTCAGATTCAGGACTTTCTGGTATCTTATCCCCGTAATGGTTCTTAAGGATCTGGTGTGGGTAGGGTTGTTGACATTGAGTTCACCCAAAATTATAATAAAACTGCTCAGGTCAGGTAGCATTTTCAAAGCTGCTCTAAGGAGAAGAAAGGTTATAAAGAACAATGAATGAAATACTGTATTTACTCTCATTTATTCTTGCATTTTTACTTTCTGTATATGGCACACCGGTAGCAAAAAAGGTTGCCTACAGGTATAACCTCCTTGATATTCCTGACAACAAACTTAAAAAGCAGAAAAATCCGGTACCCTATATGGGAGGTGTTATAGTCTATTTCGCCTTTATTTCTCCGGTGGGACTCCTTTTCCCACTCAGCAGGGAGTTGCTGGGAATCCTGTTTGCAAGCTCGATCCTACTCATAGTTGGTTTGTTTGATGATCTGAAGGCTCTTACTCCCGGGATAAAATTCCTTTTTCAACTTGTTGCGGTGTTCATTCTTTTGAAAAGCGGTATTTATATAGACCTGACATTTCTTCCCGGATGGGTGAATTATACGATCTCATTCATCTGGATGTTATCTATTATCAATGCATTTAATATCATTGATATTCTGGATGGTATGGCCTCCTCTGTTGCAGCCATTTCCCTGATCACTATTTTTATTATTTCACTTTATAACACCAATTATCTGATCTCGGTAATTTCGATAAGCCTGGCTGCTTCCCTTCTCGGTTTTCTGAAATTCAATTGGGAGCCGGCCGGGATATATCTCGGTGATGCAGGCAGTATGGTTGTGGGCCTTATCATTGCAGCACTATCGGTGATGGGAGAATATACCAAATATAATGATGCGGCTTTCATTTCCGGAATGCTTGTCCTGGCTGTGCCTGTTTTTGATATGGTTTATGTGATCATCCTCAGATTGCTGAAGGGCAGATCCCCTTTCTTCGGAAGCCCGGATCATTTCGCACTAAGGATAAAAAAGAAATGGAATTTATCTGCTGCAAAAACAGTTTCAATAATTATTGCAATACAACTGGTCATTTCCGCAATCGTTGTTGTTAATTTTTATATGACTCCCATGGTGACCCTGGTATCAACAATAATAATATTTTTGTTCTTCACACTTTTGGGGATTTCTCTTTCAAGAGTAAAAATGGAATGATCTTTATAATCGGTGCCGGAATATCGGGTCTCAGTGTTGCTGACAACCTTACGAAAGATTTCACTATTCTTGAGAAAAGTGATTATCCAGGAGGACTTGCAACTCAGTACAGATCGGGGGAATATTGGTTCGATTTCAGCGGCCATTATTTTCACTTTGCAGACAAGGTGAATGTTGAAAATTATGTCGAGCAGTTTTCTCATTTCAAAGAATATAAAAGGGACAGCAGGATATACATGTCCGGACAACTGATCCCTTTTCCTGTGCAATATCATTTGTCATATTTCCCCGAAGAGACAGGGCTGAAAATATTTGAAGAGATGAAGGGGAGAACGGAAGAGAGTTTTGATAACCTGAAAGATTCACTAATCGGGAATTTTGGCAAGACCCTTTATGATATATTCTTCGGCCCGTTCATGACCAAGTATTATGGCAGGGACCTGTCTGAGATTATTCCCGCAATGGACAGAGGCAGTATTCCGGTTCCCGACTTGAAAAGTGTTGAGGAGGGGCTCTCCGGAAAAAATTTTTCTGATAAAGGCTACAATCCGGTATTTTATTACCCTGAAGATAATCTCAGGGCATTTGTAGGGAATATTGAAAAAAATCTGTCAGGAAAGATCAAATATAATGAGACTGTTTTGGAGGTCGACCTCAAGGAGAGGAAGATCAAAACAGATAAGGGAGAATATTTTTTCTCGAAAATTGTCAACACAATGCCTTTAAAAGGACTTATTAACACACTTTCTCCCTGCCCCGAATGGGCAGATGGAGCAGATAAGCTGGAGTCTGTTTCAACTCTGGTCGTAAACCTGGTTCTCCGTGAAAAAAGAGAAAATTTCCATTGGGTATACCTGCCTGAGGAATCTTCAAGGTTTTACAGAGCTGGTTACTATCCGGGGCATCCTGATACCGCCTGCTATCTGGAGAGGTCGCTTAATGAAGGTGAAAGCTATGATATTGAAGAAGTGAGAACAGAGGTAGTAACAATTCTTAAACAACTGAATATGATCGTTTCGGAAGCTGAGATCGAACATATGGATATAAGAGTGATTCCCGGATCATATACAATTTTTAACAGAGAGTGGAAGAAAATTGTACCTGGTATGCTCGAAAAGCTGAGAGAGAACAATATTCACTCGATCGGAAGGTATGGTTCCTGGAATTATTCTTCTATGAGCAATGATATCAAAAACGGGATTGAGACAGCGGATCTTCTTAACGGGGATCAATGAAAAAAAAAAAGGTAATACATTTAATAACCAAGCTTGAGCTCGGAGGAGCTCAGCGGAATACAATTTTCACCTGTGAAAATCTTGACCGGGAAAAATTTGAAGTATACCTGATGGCAGGTGTTGGAGGGATCCTCACGCCTGACGTTGTTAAAATGAAAAAGGGTGGTATTGAGAGCGAAAATAAGTTCATTCTAGTAAAGGATCTGATCAGGGAGATAGACCCGGTAAAGGACCTGAAAGCATACAGGTTTTTAAAAAGCGAATTTAAAAGGATTAAACCGGACATTGTACATACTCATTCATCAAAGGCTGGAATAATCGGCAGGATCGCTGCAAAAAGAGCGGGAGTTCCTGTCGTAATACATTCGGTACACGGTTTCTCTTTTTCTCCTTTACAGCCATTCTTAAAGCGAAGTATATACAGGACGATCGAAAAGTTTGTATCCCGCTTTACAGATCATTTTATCTTTGTTTCTGAAGGGGATATTGTTTCTGCAAAGAAACTAAAACTTATGAATAGAGCATCATTCTCCCTTATCCGAAGTGGTTTTGATTTCAAAAGGTTTAAAAAGCCGGAAATTGGCCATGTTGCAGTAAGGGAGAAATATAATATCAGCAAAGATGATTTTGTGTGTGGTGTGATCGCACCATTTAAACCTCAGAAGGGGTTGACTGATCTCATCAGGATAGCTTCACTGGTTTTAGAGAGAGATAGAAATATTGTATTTTTTATTGCAGGGGATGGTGATTTAAGAGGCCTGATCGAATCGAAATTGAAAAATGCGGGAATTATGGGCAGGTTCAGAATGCCGGGGTTTATCAACGATATAGAGAATGTTATCCCTTCTTTTGATATCGGTGTCTCAACAGCATTATGGGAAGGCCTCCCCCAAAGCCTGGTGCAATTAAGGCTCATGAAGAAGGCTGTTGTCGTTACTGATATTCCCGGGAACAATGAAATAGTAAAGAACAATGTTAACGGGTATATTGTAAAAGTGAACAATATTAAGGAATTCGGGGATAAGATCCTCTACCTGAAAAATAATAGTGATAAACGGAATAGTCTAGCCTCCCATAAAGATGATCTGGATAGCTGGGACGGAGAAGTTATGGTAAAGTCTCAGGAGGACCTTTATTTCTCATTAACGGGGAGTGAACGGTTTGGCTGAGTTGCATTCTGCAAGAAACCTTTTTAAAGATTGTTTAAGATAGAAGAGTATATGACTATCAAAAAAAATGGAGTGGAATTTTCTGATGATGATGTTATCCGTTCTGTAAAAAACGGTAATACAACAAATTTTGAGGTTCTTATTAACAGATATAAAAACCGGATAGTTAATTTTGTCTACAGAATGATCGGTGATTATGATGAATCCCAGAATATTTCTCAGGAAGTATTCTTTCAGATATACAGGAAGATAGGAAAGTACAAAGAGAATAACACTTTCCAGTCATTTATTTATACTATTGCAAAAAATATCACATTAAATTATCTGAAAAAGATGAACAGGATAACTTTTTTTTCGCGACTTTCCGAAAAGGGCGAGGGGGAATATATTCCGGCCGGAGAAGTTACTCCTGCTGAAAAGATGCAGAATGAGGAGAGGGGAAAGATCGTGACTAAGGGACTGGAAAATCTGATCATTAATCAGAGGCTCGCCCTCATCCTGAAGATATATCTCAGATTTTCTTATAAAAAAATAGCTGAAATAACTGGATGGTCACAACCTAAGATAGAAACCCTCATATCGAGAGGGAAAGTAAATTTAAAAAATTATGTTCACCTGCAAGAAAAAGGGGGCAAAGATGTTTAATAAGGGAGAGAATAAAATGAAATGCAGTGAAGTGAACCTATTGCTAAGCCGGTACCAGGATAATGAATTGGAAGAACATTCCGGGAATATGGTGAAGGGACACCTCCTGACTTGTGAAAGTTGCAGAAAGAAATTGGATGAATATAACCGGATAAGCCGGGATGTAGCGGGGATTCGGGATGTTGATCCAAAGGAAAATTTTACAATTGAAGTAATGTCTCTGGTAAAAGAGCATAAAGAGAAGAAATTTGCCGGAAAGTTTGCTTACATTTATTCTTTCGTTTTCGCATTGTTTTTCATCTTCGGGGTCCTGATAGATCCCTACCCTTCAGGTGGTAGTTCAGAAAAGGCCGGCAAAGCGGAGCTTTCTTCTGTTCTGCTTGATGGCCAGAAATTTACTTCTGATTATAATCACAGTTCTGTTATTATAGAGCTGGCCGGAGGAAAAGATGAAAAAGGAATTTATTAAAATAGCATTGGCAGCATCACTTGCGTTAAACCTTGCATTTGTAAGTGCCGGGATCTACCGGTCGGCAAAGAGTGGAAAAAAAGTTGAAATTCAGGAATCTGCCCCTGGCGCCCGGTACGAACTGAGTGAAGATCAACAGAAAAAACTGGATGAAGTTGTAAAGAACTTCAGAGTAAGGCTTTCAGAGAATAAAAGTGATGTCCTTGAAAAAAGGATAGATATTATTGAACTTCTTGGTGATCCCGATTTTAAAACTGAAACTCTGGAAGAGGAACTATTACAATTGAACGATATTGAAGGGGAGTTAAACTATGAATTTGTTTCAACATTGCTTGAAATAAGTATAGTTCTTGATCGTGGGCAATGGCTGACTTTCCTTTACAATCTGAGTAAAGGGTGGTTTTTTTCCGGCTCGGGTAAATAGCCCCTGCCCAATTCGCTTGTTGACTTTGACCTGATCATAAAATAAAATCTTTTTATGTCCGGATCAGAACTCCTATGGTATATCTTGAGCATAAAGCCGAAGCAGGAGCAGAGCGTAATAAAAAACCTGAATATTATGGGAGTTGAATCATATCTCCCTCTTTACAGGAAAAAAAAGAAAGTTAAAAAAGAGAAGACCGATGTTATTGTTCCGCTTTTTCCGGGATATCTTTTCTGCAGATTCGATTTTGATGATCATTATCAGAAGATAAGATATACAAGAGGAGTAAAAAAAGTTCTCGGAAATAAACAATCACTTTGGATCATTGATAAAGATAAGGTCGAAGATATAAAGAAGAGGGAAGAGGACGGCCTGGTAATAATGAAAAAAGTGGAAGAAAATTTTAAGCCGGGCATGAAAATCATTGTTGATGAAGGTGATTTTGACGGCTGGGAAGGAATATTCCATGAAGACCTTCCGGACGAAAAAAGAGCTGTTATCCTCCTCACGAATGTGAACTTTACAACCAAATTGACCATCCCGAAAGAATACCTCAAATCCCTTTAAATTATTTTTTGAGTTGAACGACATTATTTGGCGTACCCCTGCAAATATAATAGATGCAGGAGGGAAGATGAATCATAAGTATGAGCTAAGTAAGGTGTCAGTTGATTATTTAGAGGAGAATGGCAATTTTGTTATCGGGGACCTTGATACCCCGAGTTTCATCAGAAAAGAATTCAATCTGATCTACAGAGAAAATAAGAGTGAAAAAATATCCGGGACGGTTCCGGGCCCCGTAACAAGGCTTTTTAACGTACTCTTCGGAGATGAAGAGATCAGTTTTGCCTGATACATATAGAATCTTTATCTTGATTTTGTGTTACCATAGCGGTCTATGGACTTTACAAAAATTGATCTGAATTCCGCTGACCTGCATATCCACACTATTGCATCCGACGGAGAAATGAGAGCTGAAGAGATAATAGAAGCTTCTGAGAAGATAGGATTAAAAACCATTTCGATCACCGATCATGATGGTGTAGGTGCTTATTCCGGAGGAACGGATGCCCTGAAAGAAAAAGCCGGCCGGAGAGGATTGGATCTGATCCCGGGAATTGAACTGGATAGTGAGTATATGGGAGTTGAGATACACATTCTCGGTTATGGCATTGACGTGACACATCCTGTTCTGAGTGAACATCTTTTGGAGGTTCAATCATTCAGAAAAAAAAGGATCAGGGAGATAATGGACAAGGTTAATATTAATCTTGGTGAAAAAACTCTTACAGATGAAATGATCTTCCCTCCGGGCAGAGAAACACTGATGAAGCCCCATATAGTCAGAGAACTGCTGAAAAATAATACTTTTAACAAATATAAAGATGCTTCAAAATGGATCGCAGAAAAATGTAAATCAGAGACAATAGTGCCTAAACTGCCCCCTGAAGTAATAATCCCTGTTATATTAAAAGCGGGTGGAACAGCTGTCCTTGCACACCCTGCATATTATCTTGGTATAAACGGAATAGAGCTTGACAAAATAATAGCGGAACTTTCTGCACTCGGCCTTGAAGGCGTGGAAGTATTCTATGATTACCATGGACTCTCTCCTTCTATGTTTAACAAGAAAGATTATCAGGGGCTGATCTCTATGATAAGTAATGTTACAGAAAAATACGGCCTGTTTGCCACGAGGGGGAGTGATTCACACACCCTTGAAGAATTAGCAGACAGGAATCCTCCAAGTCTGATCCCGTGAAGAAACTACTGCTCCATATCTGCTGTGCCCCATGCGCGGTTTATGTTTTTGAAAAACTGAAGGAAGAGTATGATGTAACCGGATTTTTTTACAACCCTAATATCCACCCGCAAAGAGAATATGAAATGAGAGTTGAGGAATCAAAGAAGATCTCAGAGAAACTGGGTTGGGAAACCATAATCTCAGAATATGATGTTAAAGAGTGGTTCCGGCTTGTAAAAGGTCATGGAAATGATCCTGAGAGGGGAGAGAGATGCACGATCTGCTTTGAAATGAGATTTGAAAAGGCATTTAAATATGCTGCAGAGAATGGATTTGAAATTGTTGCATCCACTCTTTCGATCAGTCCGTATAAAAACACCTCCCAGATTAATGAATCCGGGAATCGGATGAGTGAGAAATATAATGTAGAATTTCTTCCTGAGAATTTCAAAAAAAGGGACGGATTTAACATAGGGAAAAAAATGAGTATGGAGCATGGCATCGTTCATCAGAATTATTGCGGGTGTGTTTATTCCAGACGTGACCGCAATAGAAAGCTTGAAAAATAGTTCCTATTTTTCCGAGATCCTTTTCCTGATGACCTGAAATACTCCTTTGGTAGAGGAGAATTCCTTGTAGATCTCCTTTAACTGATCAACGTGACTGATCTCAAAAGAGATCTTGATCTTACTTGAGTTCTGAGTGATCGCTTCATTCTCTATTTTTTTAATGTTCGAATCATATTTTGCAGTTATATTTGATATTAAACTGAGCATACCAGGTTTGTCCGAAACAATAATATCGTATTTTACAAGCTGTAAAAATTTTGCCTCTTCGTTCCATTCCACCTTCTTTATTCTATCCTGCATTACATTCTTAAGGCTTGAGCAGTTTTCGCGGTGAATTACAAGCCCCCTCTTTAATGTAATAAAGCCTTTAATTTTTTCTCCCTTGATAGGGTTGCAGCATTTTGCAAATTTAACATCGATATCCTGATATCCTTCCACCCTGATCATCCTGTATAATTGATCTCTCTTCTTTGATCTCACTTTTTTAGGTGCTATCTCAAAGGCTTCCACTTCGTTGAAGATCACTCCCATGGTTTTTTTATCAAGTACTTTCTTGTTGGATCCTATATCCCGGAAGAATGTTTCGATCTCATTGTAGTGTATTTTTTTCAGACGATCCCTGAATTCGTTATCATCTATCTTGACCTTATATTTCTTCTTGTACTCCCTCAGGATCTTGCTCCACAATCTTTTCCCTTTTTCAATGTTCTTTTTGTTTTCCTCCTGCTGGAGGAAGGTCAATATTTTTTTTCGAGCTTTGCTTGTGGCGGTATATTTAAGCCAGTCAAGTGAAGGAGAAGCATTTTTCCTGGTTGCAATTTCTACAACATCTCCTGAGTTAAGAACTTTTTTTATTGATACCATATGTTCATTTACTATGGCCCCGTAACACTTGTCTCCGATCTCAGTATGGATGGCATAGGCGAAATCGATTGCTGTGGATCCTATCTTAAGATTGACCACTTTTCCCTTGGGTGTGAAAACATATATCTCTTTCACAACAAGATCCCCTTTTAGAAGGTTTAGAAACTCTTCCGGGTCCGGGTTTTCCTTGTGAGCATCAATCATCTCTCTGAACCAGTTCAGTCTCTGGTCGTTCTCAAGGAATGATATTCCCTCTTTATACTTCCAGTGTGCGGCAATCCCTTCTTCTGCAATCTTATGCATTTCTTTTGTACGGACCTGGATCTCATATTTGATCCCGTCTCCGGAAATGATAGTTGTATGGATTGACTGATAGCCGTTGTTTCTCGGGTGAGCTATAAAATCACGCCATCTTCCGGGGAGAGGAGTGTATCTTTGATGTATCTCTCCAATTACCACATAGCAGTCTGCTACCGACTTTGTCACGACACGAAGGGCAAGAAGATCATAAACCTTCTCAATATCTATATTCTGTTTTTTTAATTTTTTATAAATTGAAAATTTTCTTTTAATCCTGTACTCGATATCTCCTGAAATTCTCAGTTCTCTCAGGATTTTTTTTATCTCTTTCCTGAATTTTTCAAGTTTCTGATTCGCCCACTCTTCCCTTACCCCGATTTCCCGTGTAATCTTATCGTATTCTTCCGGGCATGAGTATTGGAATGAAATATCTTCGAGTGTTACTTTTATTTTTCCCATTCCGAGTCGTGCTGCTATCGGTGCGTATATGTCAAGAGTTTCTCTCGCGATCCTCTTCCTTTTTTCTTCTTTAAGTGCGCCAAGAGTGAGGATATTATGAAGCCTGTCAGCCAGCTTGATGAGGATCACCCTCACATCTCCTGTCATAGCAATTATGATCTTTTTAAGTGTTTCTGCTTGTGCGTTTTCGGCATCGAGGTCGGATATTTTAGTGATCTTTGTTACGCCCCAGACAATTCCCCCGACCTCTTTCCCAAATAAAGAGTTTATATCCTCAATTGTATAATCAGTATCTTCAACCACATCATGAAGGAGTGCTGCAGCAACGGAAATTTCGTCAAGCTTCATATCTGCAAGGATCCCTGCAACAGAGAGAGGATGGGAAATATATGCTTCTTTATTTGCCCTGATCTGGTTCATGTGTGCATCAGCTGCAACTGAATATGCTTTTTTCAGAAGTTCAGTATTTGCTTTGGGGTGATAATTAAGTACTTTTTCCTGAAGTTCAAAAAACCGTTTTATCATTTTGTAAAGAATATAGTACAAATCGCCCTGTATATCAACATTTTTTGTACACGGGACAATCATCTTTGTTGTTTCCTTATTATCTGATACAATTGAACCGTGAAAAAATCCGGTTTTATTATTTTATTGGTATTGATTGCCTTTGCTTCCATTTTGCTCTGTGATGAATATTCAGGGATGAGGACAAATATGGTCGAAGAGCAGATCATCAAAAGGGGAATAACCAACAAAAGAGTGACCGATGCTTTTTTAAAAGTTAAGAGGCATCTGTTTGTTGACGAGAGATACAGGGAAGAGTCGTATGGGGATTCATCCCTTGCCATCGGTGAGGGGCAGGTGATAGACAGGCCTTATATAGTTGCTATGATGACCTATGTTATTGCTCCTGACTATGATAAAAAAGTACTTGAGATCGGTACCGGGTCGGGATTTCATGCAGCAATATTAGCAGAACTTGTGAAAAATGTTTATACGATCGAGAATCGTCCTCCCCTGTCGAAAAAAGCTGAAAAACTTTTGAAATCGCTCGGATACAAAAATATAAATTTCAGAATAGGTGATGGAGCTCTGGGCTGGAAAGAGAATGCCCCTTTTGACGGGATAATCTGTACTTATTCTCCCGACCATATACCTCCTGATCTTCTTGATCAGCTCAGGCCCGGAGGAAAGATGATCATTCCGGTAAGTTATTCCTCCAAAGTTCAGGAATTCATCCTCATAGAGAAAGAAGAAGATGGAAATTTTAAGAGGACGATCCTTATTCCCGTTCCTTTCACACCTCTTATCAGAGGGACGGATGAGCGATAAGATATTCTCTAACCTGAATGATGAACAGGCTGAAGCGGTAAGGTTCATTGAAAAGCCTCTTCTTATCCTCGCCGGAGCAGGTTCGGGAAAAACGCGTGTTATAACAAACAAGATAGCTTATCTCATTAAAGAACACGGATATTCCCCTTTAAATATACTTGGTGTAACTTTTACAAACAAAGCTGCAAATGAGATGAAGGAGCGTGTTACGGGTATAACAGGCATCGATCCTTTTCTCTTCAATATATCGACTTTTCATTCTCTGGGATTAAAAATATTAAGAGAAGCCGGAGTGAAGTCCGGATACGGTACTGATTGGGCAATTGGTGATGATAAAGATCAGAAAAAGATTGTAGGAAGTATTATCAAAGAAAAATTTTCATATTTTACCAGCGATATGGTTGATGATACCGTAAAAAAGATCAACAGGGCAAAAATGAATCTGTTTTATCCCAACAACAGAGATATGTTATTCAGAAAGGGATTCACCGAAGATGAGGCGGAGATCTTTTCACAATACTGGGAACATCAAAAAAAGAATAAACGCTGGGACTTTGAAGATCTGATATCCCTTCCGGTTCTGATCCTGAGTGGTGATAAAAAGGCAAGAGAAATGTATCGATCCCGTTTCAAATATGTCCTTGTTGATGAATTCCAGGATACGAATCCGAATCAGTATGAATTGATCCGCCTGATAGCATCTTCGCATGGTGCCATAACTGTAGTAGGTGATGATGATCAGGCTGTTTATTCCTGGCGGGGAGCAAATATCCGTTTTATGACCGATTTCAAAGAGGATTTCAAAGGGGCAAGGACAATGAAGATGGAGCGGAATTACAGATCGACCAGGGAGATCCTTGATTTTGCAAATACTCTGATCAGAAGGAATAAGTTCAGGCAGGTAAAGGAGATGTGGACAGACAGGGTGAGTGGAAACCCGGTCACACTTATGCTTGTCTCTTCGAAGGAGTCGGAAGCGGAACAGGTTGCAGATATGATAGAACATTATTCTCGGGAAGATCCCTCTATGTTTCCCCTTGCAATACTTTACAGGATCAATTCTCAATCTTTTCCTTTTGAGTCAGTATTTCAGAAGAGGGGAATTGATTATCGGATAGTTAAAGGACTGAGGTTTTTTGACAGAAAGGAGATCAAAGATTCTGTCTCTCTTCTAAGGCTGGCTTTGAATTTGGAAGATGATGTTTCATTTCTAAGGGTAATTGATTTTCTTCCTCTCGGAATAGGGCCGAAATCTCTGGAGCAGATCAGAGTCCGGAGTAATGAAAAAGGGCTTTCCCTGATGAACTCGCTAAAGAAATATTTCCCGGACAAGTTCAATTCAAAGCCTTTCTTTGAAAAAATTTGTAAAGTCAGTTCAGGAAATAAAAATCGAGGTATATCTGATCTCCTCCAGATGTTATTGGACGATTCGGGATATACCGGGTACCTGAAGGATCGGAGGGAGGAGGATAGGCTTCTTAACATTGATGAACTTCTGGATTTTATCAAAAAATGGGAGGTTGAGTCGGATGAAAAAAAAGATATTCATGAACTTCTTGACAGACTATCCCTTGAATCCGGAAGGGGGAAAGACTCGAATTCCGAAAAGGTTCTCCTGCTTACAATGCACAATTCCAAAGGGCTCGAATATCCTACTATAGTTGTTGCCGGAGTGAACAATACATATATGCCGTTTTTTATGAGAAAGGAAAAGATGGAGATAGAGGAAGAGCGACGTCTCATGTATGTTGCTTCTACAAGGGCAATAAACAGGCTTGTGATCTCTACCGGAGGTGTAAGAGAGTCTGAATTCCTCCTTGAAACCGGACTGAACAATGTAAACGTTGCTTATTCCTTCGGAGAGCTTTTGAGAAGTATTTCAGGTATGGCCCCGGATAAACCACATTCTGAATCACATTCTGAAATGATGGTGGAGCATCCTGTTTTCGGTATGGGTGCAGTATTGAAAAAAACTGATGAAACTAAATATCTTGTTGATTTCAAAGAAAAAGGCGAAAAACTGATAGACACCTCTATAGTCAAATTAAAATTTTTGAAATGATCTCCGGCCACTACCTTTGAGTTTGATTTGAGGGGTAGTTTTATATTATAATCCTGTCATGGATGCAAAGAAGAAGATCGAAGCTGAAAAGCTATCGAATATCCTGAATCCGAAAAAAAGTAACAAAGAATTTAAGGTTACTATCAGGTTCCAGAAGCATTTATCCAGAAAATATGAAAAAGCACTGGAGCTTGCCAAAAACAATCCTTACTTCATGGAGGAGGGTGAAGGTGACTTAAGGAAAACTTATGTCAGCTTTTATCCGCCTGATGTTGATGATCTGTATGAATTGTTCGAGCTTGTAAAAGATCAGGAATCAACCAGGATTTACCTTAATAATAAACTTATCCCGTACATACAGGATCTTTGGCTTTTTCTTATGTGGTTCTACCGTGTGAAATGAAGAGTTATGCCGACATTTTTGCTTTAAATTACTTGACTTTTACCGAAGATTACAATATATTTCAATATCTTAGGAGGATATGATGAAAAAATTATTATACTCTGTTTTGATACTCATAATCGCAATGTTTTTACTTTCAGGTTTTTCAGGATGTAAGAAGTTATCAGTTTCAAATTTAAGTGCAAATAAACATCTCAGGGAAGCAAATAAATTATATGCTCAGGAAAAATTCCGGAAAGCTTCGGAAGAGTATGAAATAGCACTTGAAAAAAACCCCAAACTTGATGTTGCTTATCTTTATGTCGGGACATGTTACAGCATGTTGTACAAACCCGGAAAAGAGACAGAGAGAAATCTTGAATATAGTGAAAAAGCTGTAAAATACCTTCAGATGGCTGAAGAAGCTCATCCGGAAGATGATAATGTAGTTATTGCTCTAGGTAGCATTTTTGACAAGATCGGGAATTTTGAGGAAGCTGAAAAATACTTTCTGAAGATTCTTGAAAAATCATCAGATTCCCCCAAATCTTACTATACACTGGCAAACTTCTATTCCCAGAATGGTAAGTTTGAGAAAGCAAATGAAATGTATGAGAAGAGGATCGAATTGGACCCGACCGATCCGAGCGGATACCACTACTTTGCAGTATATTTACAGAATCACAGAGCTTGGGACAAAGCTATCGATGCTCATAATAAGAGGATAGTTACAATGATGGATCCGACAATACTCGATAGTTATAAAGACATTGACAAGGTCAAAGCGGATATAAAAAGAGTTGAAGATCTTAATAAATATATCAGGAATGTAGATGGGAACAAAGCTATTCCTGCTGATCAAAAGAAGGAACTTCTTGCTGAAAAAAGAGAAGAGTTAAAGAATTTCCCTACCCTCACAGAAGCAGTTGATATGATCGCGGAAAAAGAGCTTGTTCTTAAAGCAGTGATCGAAGAAGCTGAGAAAAAGCTGGTTGATCTGAGTGACGAAAAGAAACTTGAGTTTGCTGAAGCATATTACTCCCTGGGAGTTGTAGCATGGAACAAGAGTTATCAAACTCCTGTTGATGATGATATATTTCCGAAAGAAGAGAGGAAGAAAGCAATTGATACAGGCTTTGCTGCACTGGAAAAAGCTATAACTCTTTCACCTGAATATCCGAATCCTTATTCTTACATGGGACTTTTATGGAGGGAAATGATCAAGATCGATCCTTCACAAAGTGCTGAATTTATTAAGAAGAACAATGAATACAACAAAAAGTTCAAAGATATCTATGTAAAGAAAAGAAAAAGGGAAGAATATCTTAAAGAACTTGAAGAGCTTGAGAAATAATATCTGTTTTTCAGGTTGATTTCATTGTTAATTTAAAATAAGGCGGCAACTAAAATGGGGAAATTACCGGTCAAAAAAAAAGGAAGTTTTGACGATTTTTATCTAAAGATCAGAAAAAAAGTAACAGACTGGTTCGAAAGTGGAAAGCTTGGAAAAAAAAGCGGGAAATGGATGGATAGTTTTGTTCAATATCTGCTTATATTCCCTGATCTTGTCCACCTCATGATAAAATTGTTTGGTGATAAAGAAGTTCCACCTAAGACAAAGGGTATGATCGTTATCGGGTTTGCTTACCTCCTCTCACCGATAGATATAATTCCTGATTTTATTCCTGTATTTGGTTTTGTAGACGATCTGCTGATATCTGTTGTTCTTTTGAATAAGATCATAAACAGCGGAGATGAAGTGATGATAGATAAAATAAAGCTTTATTGGGTCGGGGAAGACGATATTTTCAGTAAAATAAAGGAGATCGTTGCAGCTATGAACGAGTTATCTTCTCAGATCCCTAAATCTATCTCCGGATTCTTCAGCAAACACAAATAGATATTTTCAGACAAATTTGTTAGCAATAATTTTGTCTAATGATATATTGAAAAACTCTTTTGATATAAGATCTTCAAAATAATTCCAAAGATTTGAGGTAATGCATTCTTCGGCCAATATACATCCGGAATTTCTTGTACAACCAGAGATTTGAAGGCTCTCATCGTATGCTTTAAAAATATCCGAGATGAAAATTTCTTCGGGTTTCTTGTTAAGTTTGTACCCTCCGTATTTTCCCTGGACACTTGTTATAAGCTCAGCTTTTTCAATCGGGCCGGCCAGTTTCCTGAGGTATTTCGGTGAGACAACCATCTTCTTCCCGAGTATCTCTGTGTTGGTCACCTCTGTATTGTCGGCAAGAAGAACCAGCATTCTGAGTCCATATCTGATCTTTGTATTAATTTTCATTTAATTAAAGTATAACGAATTGATAATCATTGTCAACAGTTTTTTTGATTTCTAACCAACAAGGTTACATATGTAATTATTGACATTTTCAGGAAAAAGCTCTATATTTTCCCAATGAAATATTTTAAGTTCCTCATTGTTCTTTTACTGGTTTTTATCCTGCTATACTTCTTTTTCCAGAATGTAGAATTCAAGCTGGTCATTGAAATAATAAAAAATGTTAATCCCTTGTACATCATTATATTTATAGCTGGACTCTATACCCAATTCTTCATCAGAGCTTACAGGTGGGGAATATTGTTCCGTCCCTTTAAAAAAAATATTTCGATCCTTAATCTTTATCATTATTCTTTCATCGGAATGTTTATTAACACTTTGATTCCGGGGCGGATCGGGGAACCTGCCCGTGGAATACTCATCGCCAGAGAAGAGGGCCTGGAGTCTGGATCCGGTCTCGCAACGATAGTGATCGAGCGGATGATAGATTCCCTGATGATAGTAGTCCTTTTTTTTACATCCCTGCTATTTATAGACAGCAGTAATTCAGTTTTACTTGAGAAGTTGAAATCGGGAGGAGTGATCTTTCTTCCGTTAGTGATTTCTGTTTTTATCATGTTCTATCTGATCAATATACCCGGAATATTTAGTATAGTGGAGAGAATACTCAGATTTGTTTTGAGGATAGTATCTGAGAGGTCGCGGGATAAGGTGACAGATTTTTTTCTGAACTTTATTAAAGGCCTTAAATTAAAACTGGGATTTACAGATTCGGTGAAACTGCTTTTGTCATCAATTCTCGTCTGGGTCTACCTTGTTCCGTTCTATTGGTATCTGATGCAGGGTTTTAAGTTCGGATCTTCAATATCTTTACTTGACACAGTTCCATATTTTAGTCTGATTGTTATGTCGGCTGCAATACCAACTCCGGGAATGGCAGGGAGCCTTGATGCGGCATCAAAGCATGGACTTCTCGAACTTTACAAAAATTCAGCAGGGCAGAGCATTGTGAATGTTAATGAGGCTGCAGCTTATACATTACTTGTTCATGTTCTGATCATTCTGGTAATAGTTGTCCCGGGGTTTATATCATTTTCCGCAAAGGGGCTGAAAATGAGTTCGATAAAAAAAGTTGGAGAAAAAACTGATGAAATGTCCTGAATGCAATAGTATAGAAGATAAGGTTGTTGAAACAAGAGAGAGTAAAGATGGAAAATATATAAGAAGAAGGCGTGAATGTCTGGAATGTGAGAAGCGGTTCACAACTTATGAAAAAATCGAAGGGATTCCTCTAATGGTTGAGAAAAAAGATGGCAGGAGAGAGGAATTTGATCTTGACAAAGTAAGGAAAGGATTATATAGAGCTGTTGAGAAAAGGCCTATATCGAAAAAGCAGATCGAACAGGTAGCTCTTCAGGTAGAGGAGAAGGTTTCGGATATGGAAAAGGAGATATCTACAAAAGCGATCGGGCAGTTTATAATGGACAAATTGAAATCTCTGGATAAAGTTGCATATGTAAGATTTGCTTCTGTATATTTTGATTTCAGAAGTCTTGAAGAGTTCATGACAGAACTTCACAGCCTTCTGAAAAAGGAGGATTAGATGGGTAAGAAAAACTATCCTTTTTTCGACCTGAATGAGGAGATAGGTTTTCCTACGGGTATCAGTACCAGTAAAGACTGGGAACCAAGTACGAATATTTTTGAAACTGACAAATCTATAGTAATAGAGGTGGAATTGGCCGGAGTGATCATTGAAGATATTTCGATTACCCTTGAGGATGGCAAAGAATTGATCGTTAAAGGGACAAAAAAGCAATCATGGCTTCAGGAGACGGGTATCAAGTATTATTTGTTCGAAAGAAAGTTTGGAGATTTTTTTAAGAGGATTCACATTGATGTCCCGATTGATACCGAAAGTATAAGATCGGTGATGGAAAACGGGGTGCTTATAATCGAAGTGTTCAAGAAGGTGACAGAAAAAATAACTGTCAAGATCAAATGAGGTGATCAAATTGGCTGAAGAGAAAAAAAATAAAGCATTAGATATAAAAAAAGAAGATGCGGAAAAACTTGATATTCCTGAGAATATACCGGTTCTGGTTTTAAGGGATATAGTTGTTTTTCCATATATGATAGTGCCTCTCTATGTAGGGAGGGTGAAATCCAAGAGGGCTATTGACAATGCACTTAACGGGGACAGGATGATACTGCTTCTGACTCAAAAGGATGCTACTGTTGAGAATCCGAAAGAGGATGAGATGTATAGAATGGGAACCGTTGCTCTCATTGTCAGGATGTTAAAACTGCCTGATGGAAGAATGAGGGTGCTTGCCCAGGGAATTTCCAGGGCAAAGGTTAAAGTGATAAATGATAATGGTAAGCTTCGTGTAGCAAAGATCAATATTATTGAAGATAAAGAATCAAAGAGGCTTTCCATAAAGGACAAAGCAATAATAAAGAATGTCAGGGAAAAGTTCGAGCAAACTGCAAAACTCGGGAAGCAGATCCCTAATGAAATATTTGTTATTGCTGAAAATATAAAGGAGCCCGGGAAGCTTGCTGACATTATTGCCTCTAATCTGGACCTGAAACTTGAGAGTTCTCAGGAGATATTAAATGAGGAGAGGTCAATACCAAGATTAAGCAAAGTTTATGATTTTTTGAATTATGAACTTGAGCTACTGAATATTCAGAATCAGATAAATCTAAAAGCCCAGGGTGAGATGGATAAGAATCAGAGGGAATATTTTTTAAGACAGCAGCTTGCTGCAATAAAAAAAGAATTGGGTGAGAATGATGAAAATGAAGGGGAGATCAATAACTACAAAACAAGGTTAAGTGAGATTGAAGTACCTAAAGAAGCAAAAAAAGAGATAAATAAGAATATAGATAAATTGAAGAAGATGCATCCCGAGTCTGCAGAAAGCACTGTAGTTAGAAATTATCTTGACTGGATGCTTGATATTCCATGGGAAGCATCTACTGTCGACAACCTGGACCTGATTCATGCAAAGGGGATACTCGATGCCGATCACTATGGGCTTGATAAGGTGAAACAGAGAATATTGGAATATCTTAGTGTAAGAAAACTGACGTCAAAAGCGACAGGGCCCATCCTGTGTTTTGTCGGCCCTCCGGGAGTCGGGAAGACATCTCTCGGCAGGTCTATTGCCAGGGCTCTGAATAAAAAATTTGTGAGAGTTTCTCTCGGAGGAGTCCATGACGAAGCAGAGATCAGAGGACACAGGCGAACCTACATTGGTGCTCTCCCGGGAAAAATAATCCAGGAGATAAAAAAAGCAGGTTCGAACAACCCTGTTTTCATGATGGATGAAGTTGATAAGATAGGGTCTGATTTCAGGGGAGATCCCTCTTCAGCACTGCTTGAGGTTCTTGATCCGGAGCAGAATGATACTTTTACAGACCACTATCTCGGAGTTTCATTCGATCTGTCAAAAGTTCTCTTTATTACTACTGCAAATCTGCTTGAACCGATCCAGCCTGCTTTCAGGGATCGGATGGAGATAATACACATTCACGGTTATACGGAAGAGGAAAAGATCGAGATAGCCAGGAAGCATCTGATTCCAAGGCAGATTAAATCGAATGGACTGTCAAGAAAACTGATATCATTCTCAACAAGAGCGATAAGAAATATAATCGGGCTGTACACAAGGGAAGCCGGTGTGAGAAATCTTGAAAGGGAAATAGGTTCTGTCTGTCGTAAAGTGGCTCACAAAGTTGCCACTGGTGAAAAGAAGCTTTTCAAGATCACAGATAAAAATCTGGAGGAATACACCGGCCCCCCGAAGTTGTTCAGGGACCAGCTTCTTGAAGAAGACATGGTTGGTGTTGCCACCGGAATGGCGTGGACTCCTTATGGGGGGGATATCCTGTTCGTAGAAACTAAGCTTATACCGGGCAAAGGCAAACTTATATTAACCGGATCTCTCGGTAAAGTAATGCAGGAGTCGGCTACTGCAGCCCTGAGTTTTATAAAATCCCGGAGTTCGGAATTGGGAATTGACGAAGAAAAGTTTGAAAAATATGATATCCATATTCATTTTCCGGAAGGAGGAATACCAAAGGACGGCCCGTCTGCAGGTGTTGCACTCACAACAGCCCTGACCTCCCTTTTCTGTAATAAAAAAGTTGACAGAAAGGTTTCAATGACCGGAGAGATCACACTCAGAGGAAAAGTATTGCCTGTTGGCGGAATAAAAGAAAAAGTTCTGGCAGCCAAACGCGCAGGGATAAAAAAGATCATCCTTCCTGAAAAGAACAAGAAAGATCTTTCAGATATTAATGAGATATATCTTAAAGGGATCGAATTTGTTTTTGTCCGGGATATTGAGGTTGCTGTTGCAGAGGCTATGAAATAAAAATATTTAATGGATGAGAATAGTTTTGTTAAGTATCTGAAATCTGAATTTCCCTTTACAGATGGTACCGGAATCGGTGATGACACTTCAATAATAAAGATAGAGAATGGTTTTCAGCTTATTACAAAAGATATTCTGATCGAAGATGTCCATTTTGACCTTTCATATTTTACTCCTGAGGAAATTGCGGCCAGGGCTCTCGCTGTAAATCTTAGTGATATAGCTGCTATGGGCGGGAAGCCGGAATATTTTTTCCTCGGCATCGGATTTCCGGAAAATTTTAAAGGTGAAAAACTTGATCGATTCTTCAAAGAACTGAAAAAAGGTTGTGAAAAGTGGAATATTAAGCTTGCCGGGGGAGATATGTCCTCTTCTCCCGACAAATTTTTTTTATCAATAACCATGGTAGGGAAGTCTTTAAACCCGATAAGAAGGGACGGAGCCAAAGCCGGAGATCTGATAGGGATCTCCAGAGTAACGGGAGAATCCTCTCTAGGGATGGAACTTTTAAAATTGGGAGTAAATATCCCTTATTATTCAGGGATGCATAAAGTTCCTGAGCCTGAAATTGTCAGCGGAGTGATATTTTCTGAATTTGTAAATTCGATGATCGATATTTCAGATGGGCTGGTGATCGATCTTGGTAGAATAATGGACAGTTCCGGCAAATGTGCCCGGATCAAATATGAAAAAATACCTGTTACAGACGAGATGAAGACAATATGTGGTAAATATGGCCTTGAGGAGACCGAACTTGTTCTGGCCGGGGGTGAAGATTTCTCACTTCTATTCACGGTTTCTCCTGAGAAGGAGATGGAGATGAGAAAAACAGGGGTTAAGTATCATATTATCGGTGATGTTATTGATGGAGAGGGTGTTTGTGTTAAGCATCAGGGAAAGTTGATTGAACCGAAGAGAAAAGGTTTTGACCATTTTGAATAATTAATATTTAGCCATCTATTCGCCGAGAGAATTATTACGTTTCCGGTGAGTTATTGAGCAGTATGGAAATTGGTGATATAATTTTCAAGGAAATTAAAATGAAAATATACAAAATACTATTGGTTTTTTTTGTTTTATCTATAATTTTTGCGGGTTGTTCCGGCGGGAGTGAAAAAAGCTTTACCCGTCCTTTTGATGATTTTGGGGGATTCAGTGTTAAGCGATTCAAAGGTGAAAAACTGGTAAATATTAATGTTCCGGTAAAAGATGGGTTTGGATGGGTACCAGGAAGTAAAATCACCGGTTATCTTACGTTTGATTTCGTTTATACGACCCGAAAAGATAAGAACTGGAATAAACGGAAAATAAATTTAACGATAAAAATTCAGGATGATCTGATCCTAGCATTGGATCTTGATAAAAACGCATTTTACAAAGAGGATTCAACTCTAAAGTTCAGAAAATCAATTAAGGCCGCTGTTTCATTGGGGAATAGTGATAAGCTCAGTTTTTCCATAAAGGATAGCGGGGGATCGAATGGAGATAATTTTGATCTTATAAGCCTGGTAATAGTCCCGGACAAAGGGCCCGACCATAAAAAGAACAAGAATATTCTGTTAATCACTATTGATACGCTCAGGGCAGATTATCTCGGGTATTATAGAAAACTGAAGGAGCTTTATCCGGATAAAATAAGTTTTAGCCCCAATCTGGACAGGCTCGCTGAAGAAAATCTGATTTTTACAAATGCATATACTCCTATAGCTTCTACCTGGCCGGCTTTATCATCAATAGCACGATCGAGAATGCCTTTTGAACATGGAGTTCAGAACAACGGAGATCAACTTGAGGATGAAGAATCATCATTGGGACAACATCTTTTTAATGATTGGTTCTCAGTATCATACCGGGCAAATGCATTCCAACTTGACATAGGCGGTTTTGATGTTGTGAAGAGTTTTTTCAGAAAGGACAAAAAATTAAAGAACAGTGCAAAAGTTTTTCTCGTTGAGAATTATAAAAAGAAATTCTTCCTCTGGCTTCACTTTCTCGGTGTGCATTCAGGATACCGACCTTCCAAGGAGATGCTTTCCAGAATTGAGCCCGAGGAATATAAGGGTAATGTTCACAAGGCTGTTGGCCCTGTTTTAAAAAAGATCACTGCTGGTGAGAGAAAAGTGACTGAATATGATATTGAACACATCCGTAATTGTTATGCAGGAGAGCTTCTTCAGCTCGATGAGTGGATTCAGGAAATTTTCAATATTATGAAAGAAAAAAACATTTGGGATAACACTTTAATTATCATATCTTCTGATCATGGCGAGGATCTTTATCAGCATAATAATCACTTCTTCCACCATCCCTCAATTTACAATACATCTCTTCATGTTCCGCTAATAATAAAGTTCCCGGATTCAGAATATAAGGGGATAATAGATCAAAATGTTTCGATCATGGATTTTATGCCTACACTACTTGACTATTTTGGAATTAAGACGGAATACAGAATGACCGGTGAATCGCTTATGCCCCTGATTCGGGGAGAGATTAAGGAAAGGACCCGATATCTTTTTGCAGAATCTGAAAATAACAAGATATTATCAATAATAGGAGACAAGTGGAAGTTTATCTATAATCCGGATAATATAGAAGCTAAAACCCAGTATGGTAATCCATATCCTGTCGGAGTAGAGGAATTCTATAATCTGAAGAGGGACAGGCTGGAAACGGACGATCTTACTCAGGGAGAGCTTCCCAATATTTACAAGAAATTTAAATTCAATCTTCTTAATTTTATTAAATCATTTCAATTGGATAAAAAGAGGAAGGACAGAAAAAAGATCAGTGAATTGTCAGAAGCTGTTAAAAAAGAGCTGAAATCCCTCGGATATCTCTAATAGTTAAAACACTTGAAATCTGATATACAAGTGACCTGAGTCTCAGATTGACAAAAAATCACCCTTCACTTAAAATTTTGAAATGAAGATTCTTCCCCCATTTATAAAAGACAATTATTTCACCAGGGAAAGCCTTAACAGGATCCTGCTCTTCCTGATAATATTTTTATCTTTCCTCTTGTCAATATATAAATCTATCCCTTTCGAGTCGGTTGATGAGGGAATGATAGCAAAGTGGATTTGGGGATTTCACAGCAACCCCTTCCCTGTAAATCAGTATCCGCCACTATTCTTATATCTCCATTTTTTATTGTCTCTCTTGTATAAATTGGTTTTTCTTTTACTCGGTATAGTAAAGACCGGTTATGAATTTTTGTATACCGGGCTCGGGTATAAATTTATGATAGAAGCGGGCAGGTATGTTTCTGCAATGTTCGGGATGTTAATGCTTTACTATATTTACAGGAGCGGGAGGGAATCTTATAATTTAAGTGTAGCATTTGCATCAACAATATTGATCGCATTTAATAGTGTTTTCATTCTTCATTCACATATATTCAAATCTGATATATTGGTTTCATTTCTTATCTCTGTATCATTGTTCTTTCTTTTACGATATCTTGATAAATCGGAAAGAAACTGGCTATTTCTAGCTTCATTCTTCTTCGGACTTTCATTTGCAGCCAAATATAATATTGCAGTTTTCTTCATAATTATTCTCTATGTGATCTTTATCAGAAGGAAAGAATTGGGATTCTTTCGGGGAGTTTTTATTTTTATAACAGGTTCATTCTCAGGGTTCATCATCTCCTCACCCAACTGGATTGTTAATCCGATTGGCAATATAAAAAAATTGCTTCATGTTTACAACTTCAGCGAAGGTAGTGTATATATTCAGGACCTCTCTCCTTTCTCTATTTATATGAATTTTTTTACTGATATTAAGGATCAATTTGGAATAGTATTGACCATTGTTCTAATCGCCGGGATTATCCTTTCCTTTATCAGGAAAAGCAAGAAGGGTATACTCCTTTCCATTTTCCTTATAATCTATATTCTTTTTTTCGGGCTTACCGGGTTTTATGGCAGAAGATTTTTGCTTCCGATCTATCCTGTTCTGGCCATATTAATTGCAAAAACCTTATTTGTTGATTTTTTCGATTTGTTGAAGTTGAAGAAAAGATCAGAGAACTTTTTAAAAATTTTAGTATTTCTCCCTGTTATATATCTGTCCATTGGAAGTACTTTTAACATTATAACAAGATTCAATATGTTGAATCTGGAATCAAAAGGCAGGTCTTCTTTGAAATACAGACAGGGACACAATCTGAATAAAAGAAAATATTTATTTGGATCACAGGTTATGACACCGAAAAGGAAGGGAGATGTAAGATTCAGGAAAAAACTTGAGATCAATCCAGTCTTCAGGAAGAGGGGCAAGCCGGATCTTATCCAGGTCAATGCATGGTCATTAAAGAAGCTGGTGGATTTTAAAGATTTAAATTATCCTGATCATATAGATATTTCTAATTTCAGGGTTTTTCATAAAATTGAAAGAAAAATGATTCAGGATTGGGATATTGATATTCATTTTCTCTACAGGATCTCGAAAGAACTCAGTGATGTAGAATCAACTTATTTGAATATAGGACTGCCAAAGATGTATTCCGGGAATGGAGGGGATGTTTTCTGTCCGGACCAGAGATATGAAAAATTAAAAGGATTTCTGAGATCAAAGTCAGGATATTGTTCTACTATGGTATTTTCTGAAAAGGAAATAACTTCATTCAATATTAGAATATTTTCTGCCGGTTTATTGCCGGAAATGAAAGTGAGTATCAATGGACAGGTGAGTATCCTGAAAGGGCTGGAAAGAAAAGGGGCCGTAAATGAGGCCTGTATAAAGAATATTAAACAAAGTTCTTTTTATTACGGTTCTGTTTATTCAATTGAAGTTTATCCTTCGGATAAATTTTTGGCGGCCAAATTTCCGGCTTATTATGTGGTTTTCGGACCTGAGTATAAGCAAAAATTGTTTTATGAAAATGACTACAAACTGGACCGGGAATTGTCGAGTGAAATCCCCGAAATATTTTCGGGAGAAAAGTATCCCGAATGGATCATAAAAATGTATCGTGATACTTCAGTGGACCTGCCTTTATATGATCTTGTAAATACGATGATCCTTGAGAAAGATTCTGAGGTTGGCCCGTTTTTTGAAGAGAGTTTGATATTTCCTCTTAACCCCGGAGATTACCTGCTCACACTTTTTACGGAACCTCTGAATGGGAATTGTTCAGCAAATGAAGGTGCTGTTGTACAATATGATCTATTTTCATCGAAAGGTAAGGATTCCGGCAATATAAATGTCCGGGGGATTGGAAAGAATTCCTACCCGTTTACACTGAATATTGAGAATAACCTTGTGTTTGTAAGATTGAAATTTAATAATTTCAGGAGAAACAATATATTGCTGAAGAGTGCGACCATAAAACCTGATCTTATTAAATATATTCAAAAAAAGTATACGAACTGATTGTAGGAACTTCAGGAATCAGTACAACAGGTATGTTTGTACTATTAAAAAGGGAAATCCTAAATAAAAGAATTTTTTATATTTAATAGTTCAGGCACCATTAAAGTGCCTGAACTATCAGATTTATTGAGTTATTATTGTATTTTTTCGAGGATTACAAAAGCTCCGGTTGATTCATTGCCGGAATTATCAACGGTAGTAACTGCATATGCCAGAACTTCAACACTATCGTCAACTACTTCCTTGAAAGTGAATGTTCCGGGATCTGCTGTCATAGCCAGCTCTTTTATCCCTTTTACGATCCTATATATTCTATATTCCGCTACCGAAGCATTTGAAGGATTTGCCTCCCAATTGAGTACCGCAGAACTTTCTCTGAAGAAAATTGTCTGTTTAAGAGAGAAATCTCCTGTCAGATTCAGTGGCTGGTAAACAGGGCAAGTCTTCACTGTTACGCTGTCTGTGGTTGTTTGCCCGCTTGCTTCATATGCAATGGCTTTAACAGAGTGGTTTCCTTCACTTAAACCATCTGTATTCCAGATATAGGAATAAGGTGCAGATGTGAATGTGCTTACAAGATTACTATCTATAAACAATTCAACTTTTGTGAGTTCGTCACGATCATCATTTGCATAAAGTTGGATATCAACAGTTCCGGACACACATCCTCCGTCTACAAGGTTTATGATACTAAGTTCAGGGGGGCAATTAAGAGTTATTGTGATCGAATCTTCGAGTGTAGATCCATCTGTTTTTGATGCTTTTATACTGAGTGCGTGTTGCCCGAGAGTTTCATCGGTAGCATCCCATTGAATCGAGAACGGTTCTGTATCAGATGTCCCGACAGATTCACCATCCACGAAAAATTCAACACTTGATATCTCCTCCGGATCCATATTTGCTTCAAAGTCGACCAGTGGTCCGCAGACATTATCGCCATCTGCAGGAGAACTGATACCATCGCCATAACCGACAGTCTCGGTATATACTTTCATTGTCTTCTTGTCAGATCTCCACATTATGTGAACTTTGCTTCTGCTCATGGCTATGGCAGGTTTGCTTTCTGATTTAAGCAAAGAATTTGTATCCAGGTGGATCAGATTCCAGACGCCATCAGTTTTCTTCGCTAGGTCCACTTTTGTGATTTGTTTTGGAGCAGACTCTCTTGCCCATGAGATATAAACATTGTCAGGATTCAGCGCAGCTATCACAGGATCATCATGGTAATGACTTTCCATTTTGATCAGTTCAGGATTGCAATATTCAGTTTCAGTAAAATCAAGATCATCCATGCTGGAATATGAGTGTCCCTGGTTTATCCTTGATCCGGGTTTTTCATATGCCAGATAACTAATATGAATATTATTTTCAGCGTCAAGGAACATATCCGATTGCCTGTTATAGTAATTTTTTCTCGGGATATCTATTGTCGTGCTTTGTGACAGGTCTCCTCCGGCCTCAGCAAAACGATAATGCAAAGTCAGCTTGTTTATACTCCACGTTGCATGAACATTTCCGTTCTTGTCATTATAAATGTCGGGCCAGATATTCCTGTACTCTTTCGGAGAGAGATAATCCATCTGAATATATGCTCCGCCGGGTGCTCTTCTAACATACATTGTCGGAATAGTGTTTGATCCATAAGAAAATCTTACAAATGTAAAGTGGGCAACCCCCTGGCCGTCAACGGCCATTCCCGGATATTGGACAAGTCTTGAAAAATCTGCCTTATATGCTGTTTTTATATGCCATCCCGAAGTGTCTTTGTATGCATGGGTGATCGTATTAGCGCCAGTATCTTTGTTTGTATAACAAAAATGAACTTCGGAACCATCGGGCATAACAGAGACCCTGGGCCTGAATTTGTTTACAGCCACATATCCCAAACCTGGGATAGCTTCTGTATTTATAATCTCATTATTTTTAAGTTGACCATAGAACCAGCTTCCCTTTCTACTCCACAGAACGTGGATAACGTTTTTGGCATCAGCCTGCATTTCATAATAATCTGCTTCCACTCCAAGATCAATAATCTCCTGAGCCGGGACTGAAACAAATAAAAAAACTAAAATTAACAATGTATGGATTAACTTCATGAATTCCTCCGTAATTTCATTATTCTGATAAATTTTCTTTTGTATTTGTTCATGTGTTTAACTATTGTTTAATGGCTTGGAATAGTACTATACTAATCACTTTTAGTCAAGTTTGAACAGTATTTATGGAATCGAAATTTCTTTAAATTCTACAGAAAGTAAGACAAAATAATTGATATTAAAATTATTTCCCTTTTTTGTGTTGCAAATGTAACTGTTTTGGTATATATAGAAGGATCTATAAATTGTAGCCCAGACTACAAAGGGGGGGGTTGTGAAAAAATCAATGTTTTTATTTCTGTTCGTACTAACGTCAATTATCCCGATATGGGGAATTGATGGTAAAAATGAGGGTAAAGCTCTTTATGAATCAAAATGCGGCAGGTGTCATGATCTATATTCACCGAAGGTGTTTTCCGGCTCTGAATGGGAAATGAAAGTAAGGGAGATGGCACCTTTATCAGGTTTAACAAGGGAGAATGAGTCAAAGGTTACAGAGTATCTGAAATCAAATGCCGGTAATGAAAAAAAAAATTCCGGTAATAGTTTTATTATTGGTGGTTATCTGTATACAGAATATTTTAACAATCAGAGCAGTACGAATACTTTTGATGCTCACTACCTGAGTATAACATTGAGCGGAAAGGTTCATAAAAAAGTAACATTCTATGCAGAATTTGAGCTTGAGCATGGAGGCGGTTCGCTCAACCCACCGTTCGTTGAAGAAGCCTATCTTGATTTCTGGTTTAACAGAAATACAGGAATAAAGATTGGAGCTATCCTTACCCCATTTAATAAATTTGATGATTTTCACGGGCCTTTACAGAACAGGCTTATCTCCCGGCCGGAAATGTCAAAGGAGATTGGAGTGAGTGCATGGAAAGATGTTGGTGTGAATCTCCATGGTAACCTTATAGTTACAAAGAATTTTTATCTTAATTATGATCTTTATCTGGTTAATGGTCTGGGAAGTGGAAGCCGGTTTAGAAAGAGCAGGCAGTATAAGGACAATAACAATCTGCTGAGTAAAGGGATCAGAGTTTCAGGTATTTTTTCTGACAGGCTTGAAGCAGGAGTTTCTTACTATTCAGGGCCATGGGATGACGAAGGATTGTTAGATCTTAATATGTATGGATTTCACCTTCTCGGAAGTATAGGTGACCTGCAGTTTTATGGAGAGTATTCAAAAGCTGACTCCGAAAATACTAATGTTTATCCTGAAGGTAAAGCGGAAGGTTATTTTATTCAGGGTTCTTACCTGATGAACACATATCTTAGAACTACTATCCGGTACGGGACTCTCGATTATCTTGATACTGCAGAAGATATCGGCAGGTCGTTCACTGATATAGATAAAAGGGTGCTGGCACTTGGCCTTAGTTTGAACTTGAATAGCTCAGTGGTTTTTAAAATTGAATATGATTTTGTTATGGAAGGGGAAAGATCTGCTTCGAAAGAGAACAATATCCTTGCCTTTCAGGCAGCTGTAAGTTTCTAAAAAAATTTGATTTTTCGGAATTGAAGTAGTATAGGTTATTTATGAAAAAGAATATAATATTCATATCTGTTTTTTTATTGATTTTTATATATTTCAATGGAGTTCAAATGTCTGCAGACCGGATAACCGGGAAACCATTTGTTACCAGGTCGGAGGTTATCTCAACTGAAGGGATGGTTGCTGCCAGTCATCCGCTTGCCGCACAGATCGGAATTGATATTCTGAAAAAAGGCGGGACTGCGGTAGACGCTGCAATAGCAGTAAATGCAGCTCTCGGATTAATGGAACCGACCGGATCCGGAATCGGGGGAGACCTGTTTGCCATAGTCTGGGATTCAAAGACAGGTAAGCTTCACGGACTGAATGCGAGTGGATATTCTCCTGCTTCCCTGAATCTAAACATTCTTAAGAAAAAAGGGTTTAAACGGATGCCTTTTTACGGCCCGATCCCATGGACAGTGCCCGGATGTGTTGACGGATGGTTTTCTCTTCATAAAAAATTCGGGAAATTGCCTTTCAGGGATATACTTGCTCCGGCAATAAAATATGCCGAAAAAGGATTTCCCCTTACCGAATTAATTGCATACTACTGGAAAATTTCAGTAAACCGTTTCCAAAAGTATAAGAATTTTCAGGACACTTATGCACCGGAGGGGAAGTCTCCGGAAAAAGGTGATATATTCAGCAATCCAATGCTTGCAAAAACATACAGGCTGATCGCCAAAAAAGGGAGAGATGCTTTTTATAAAGGTGAAATTGCAAGGAAGATCGTAAATTATTCAAAGAAAGTTGGTGGTTATTTTTCACTTGAAGATCTGGCGGGCTTCAAGGCTGAGTGGGTGGATCCGATGAGTGTCAACTACATGGGTTATGATGTATGGGAACTTCCACCTAATGGCCAGGGCCTTGCAGCTTTACAGATTCTGCAGATGCTCAGGGGTATTGATCTTAAAGGAATGGGTCATAATTCTTCCGAATATCTTCATACATTGGTAGAGATGAAAAAAATAGTATATGAGGACAGGGCAAAATTTTATGCAGATCCGGCATTCAGCAAAATTGATTATGAAAATTTTCTTACAGATAAATATACAAAAGATAGGCTGAAACTGTTTAATAGAGCTAAAGCTTCAAGGGAGTTGAATGTATACTCAGCACCCCCGGAAAAAGGTGACACTATTTACCTGACAGTTGTAGATAAGGACAGAAATGTTGTCTCTCTTATTCAGAGTAATTATTTCGGGTTCGGATCCGGTATGGTCCCGGATGGCCTCGGTTTCTGCATACAGGACCGGGGGGCTTTGTTCAGTCTTGATAAAGATCATTTTAATTCCTTTGAACCTCGCAAGAGGCCTTTTCATACTATTATTCCGGCGATGGTGACAAAGGATGGCAAACCTGTATTCTCCTTTGGGGTTATGGGTGGATCTATGCAGCCTCAGGGGCATGTTCAGGTCCTTCTCAATCTCCTTGTATTCGGGATGAATGTTCAGGAGGCGGGTGATGCAACAAGATTCAGGCATGGCGGATCTTCTCAGCCTGACTCAGGAGTCATGAAAGATGGCGGAACTTTATTCCTTGAATCGGGGATTATGCCCGGTGTTCTCAGAAATCTTATTTCCCTCGGTCACAAGATCGGCTCTTCCAGAGGAGGGTATGGTGGTTATCAGGGGATCTGGATCGATTGGAAAAGAGGAATTCTGATTGGTGGAAGTGAGTCGAGAAAAGATGGTGAAGCTATAGGATATTGAGCCTGATTATACAAGGTTTCATATCGGCCTGACAGGAATGAATTACACCAGCCTTATCATATTCCTGACCAACAGGTGTATGTCGGGGTGTGCTACCTGCAATATATTGGCAGCTCCCGAAAACACCGGCATGCTGCATGCCGATGACCTTGATTCAATTTTCAACAATTCTTCTCTGAGCGGATCATCCGGAAAGTATATATTGTGGACAGGGGGAGAACCATTTGAATCATTTTCATCCCTTGTTTATGGGATAGGCCTTGCAGACAGATCGGGTTTTCGTTCAGAAATTCTTACTGCCGGTTATTGGTATGATAAAGAAAAGCTGCATCTGGCAAAACTTCATGAGGCTGGAAATTTCTCATTAAGGATCAGTATTGATCCTGAACATCTGAAATTTACAGGAACAGATATATTGACATCGTTGATTTCGGAATGTATTGATACCGGGACGGAAGTTAATTTCACAGTCAGAGAAATAAAAAAAAGCCAAAATATTGTTTCTGCTTTTTTTGAAAACATTAAAAAATCTTTTCCTGAATATTATAGAAAGAAACGGAGTGACCACAGGTGGATACACCATATTCCGCATGTTCCGGTTTCGAAGAGCGATCCGTATACTGATAATTCAAGTGGTAAATATAGAAATTCCGGATGCAGGATGGCAGGCAGGGATCTGGTTATCGGTTGGGACGGAAACATCTATCCCTGCTGTGGATTATTTTCACTTCCCGGATTTGAGAAATATGCTTTGGGAAATATAGGGGATGACGGACATATAAAAAACAAATATACCAATTCAAATAAATTGTTCAACTTGATCCGGGATACCGGCTCGGGAGGATTAATTGAAAAATTTGGATCAGAAGAGAGTAACTCAGAGAAATATGGATTCAGAAATCAATGTCATGCATGCATATCCCTGCTCCGGAAATATGATAAACCCATTGGAATGTTTCTTTCGGGATAGAAAAGATCAGGAAATTATTCTTGCAATTTCCAGATCGTTGAAATCGATCCGGATGTGATATTCGGAGTACTTCCCGAGATAAAAATTGTTCCCTGTCCCCTTTTGAAGAGGGAAGAGCATCTTCTCTTTCTTCAGGTCGAAAATACAATCAACTATTATATCCTCATTGTTCATGAAATTGATCTTTGAAATTCCGAATTTTTTTTTACCGATCGAAAATTTGATGATCTCTCCTTCGACCGTTATCGGATATCTGCCTGGAAGTAAGTTTTTATACAAAGTTAATCCTTAAGTTTAAATAAAATCGTCCTTAAAAAGGAAATACTTTACCTGAAAGAAAATGTCAAGGATAAGGTTCGGTCCGGCTTAATGGGAGTGTCCTGGTTGACTTTAATTTCTATTATGGTAAATATTGTTAAAGATAAACGAAGCAGAGGTCGATATGAAAAAAATCATTGTAATGGTAAAGCAGGTTCCGGATACGGCAAATGTCACCGGGGATTCGATGAAAGAGGATGGTACTGTAAACCGGGCGGCACTGCCTGCAATTTTTAATCCGGAGGATCTGAATGCACTTGAAATGGCCCTTGAGATAAAAGGCCTTACAGGAGCAGAAGTAACTATTATTACTATGGGGCCACCGAAAGCTGTAGATATACTCAAACACTCTTTATATATGGGGGCAGACAAAGTTTATTTAATATCTGATAGAAAATTTGCCGGCTCTGATACACTTGCAACGTCCTACGTTCTTTCTGAAGCGATCAGATATCTGGGAAAATTTGATCTTTACCTTGCCGGAAGGCAGGCTATTGACGGGGATACTGCACAGGTAGGGCCTCAGGTAGCTGAAAAACTGGGGCTCAATATTGTTTCATATGTAAGGAATCTCGTAGAGATCAAAAATGAAAATATAGTAGTTGAAAAGGACAGCGATGTTCTGACCGAAGTAATAAGTGCCTGGGTTCCTCTCCTCATGACCATTACATCTGATGCGAACGAACCGAGATATCCGAATTCTATTAATATGCTTAAATATTTCAGATCTGAGCTCGAATCCAATATTTCCGATAAAGATAAAATCAGATATAAAAAAAACGGATGGGCAATTCCTGTTCTCACCTTCGATGATCTTGGGCTTGATCCGGATAAATGCGGACTCAACGGAAGTCCCACGAAAGTTCATAAGATAAAAAGCATTGTTCTCAAAGGTGGAGATCTTACATTGTTTGAGAATAATGAAGGTGGCGTAATGGGTTTGGTAAAAGAAATAGTTAAAGATTATTCGGGGAAAAACTAAATGAAGATCGCAATCTTTATCGAAAAAAATCCTGTTACGGGCAAACTCAGAGATGTAACAGCAGAACTCAGTGCTAAAGCCTCATCTCTGGTAGAGCCATTTGGAGGAGAAGTTGTCGGAATGTTTGCAGGAGATGAACTTCCGGTCAATAGTGACGATCTTTTCTCATCCGGCCTTAACAGGTTGGTCTCATTCAGTGAAAAACGCCTTATGGATTCACATACAATTGCAATCAAGAATATAATCGAAAAAATGATCCTTTCCGAAGATCCGGATATAGTGTTGTTCGGAGCAACCAGCCTTGGAAGAGAGATAGCTCCGCTTATCAGTTCATCTCTAAAGGCGGGCCTGACGGCTGATTGCACTCACCTTTATATTGATGATTTCAAAGATAAGGGAAAAATCTTATATCAGGTAAGGCCGGCATTCGGGGGGAACATTCTTGCAACGATTATTTCACCCGATTCCAGGCCGGTAATGTCTACGGTGAGGGAAGGTGTTATGAAGGTTCCGGAAAGTATGAATAAAAATGAGATCAAATCTGAAGATTTCGAAATGATCCTTCAGGATAATTGGTTCATAAATGATTTTTTAAAAATTCTTCCAAAAGAGAAAAAAGTGCATTTTAACAGGTCGGATATCATTGTTGCAGGAGGTGCCGGTGTAGGTACCAGAGAGAATTTCAAGCTCCTCAGTGATCTGGCGGATATGCTGGGAGCTGAACTTGGCGGCAGCCGGGCGGCAGTTGACTCAGGGTATATAGATAAATCGCGGCAGATAGGCCAGACGGGAGCGGTGGTCAGACCGAAGCTCTATATTGCATTCGGGATATCAGGATCTATCCAGCACAGAGCAGGTATGGATGAATCCTCAAAGATCATTGCTGTTAATTCCGATCCGAAAGCGCCAATCTTCCATATTTCACATTTTGGAATAGTTGAGGATATGAAAACGATAATACCGGTGATGATGAGGTATCTGAAGGAGGACCTGAATGGGTAATTATTTTAATGAGAACCGTGAGTTTTTACTCAAATTCATAAATATTGATGAAGTAATTTCAGAACTCGAGAATGGATTCAATGATAATGGGCCGGAATCCCTGAATAGTGTTGAAGAAGCATGGGAATGGTATGGTATGCTGCTTGATAATGCCGGTAAAATAGCAACTGATTTTATCTGGCCGAGGGCGGAATCTGTTGATAAGAGCGGAGCCAGATTTAAAGACGGAGATGTTGAATGGGCGGATGGGACAAAAGAGAATATGGATGTTCTGGCGGATGCCGGTTTAATGGGCGGGACCCTTGAAAAAAAATATGGAGGACTGCATCTTCCGATAGTGATAAACAACGTGATCATAGAGATGATCTCTCAAGCTGATGCTTCCCTTATGAATCTTTTCGGCCTGCAGGATATTGCGGTAACTATACAGAAATTTGGAACTGAAGAACAAAAGAACAGGGTCCTTCCAAAGTTTGCCTCCGGCGAGGTCAGCGGGGCAATGTCGCTTACGGAACCGGATTCAGGAAGTGATCTTCAAACTGTTAAACTCCGTGGTATTGAAAAGGACGGGAAGTGGTATTTAAATGGTGTTAAACATTTTATTACAAATGGTGGGGGCGATGTTCATCTGGTTCTGGCAAGGACAGAGGAAGATCAGAATGATGGAAGGGGCCTGTCGATGATGCTGTATGAAAAGGATGAGAATCTTATAGTGCGCAGGATCGAGGAAAAACTCGGGATCCATGGTTCCCCTACATGTGAACTTCAATACAATATGGCAGAATGTGAACTGGTAGGAAAGAGACGGTTCGGGCTGATAAAATATATGATGAGCCTCCTGAATGGTGCAAGGCTTGCCACATCGGCTCAGGCTCTGGGTATTGCTCAGGCTGCTTTTGAAGAGGCTGTAAAATATTCAAATGAGAGAATCCAGTTCGGAAAGAAAATTGTTAACTTCCCGGCGGTTTATCAGATGCTGAACAGGATGGAAGTTGAGATCGAAACTTCCAGGTTATTACTGTATAATGCAGCACTAGCCGTGGATGAGCATGAGATGTTTGAAAAGAGAGCTGCCAGAGGGGAAATTGTAAGGCCCGAGCTTAAAAAAGCAGCTACCTTATCAAATTTTCTTACCCCACTCGGTAAGTTTGTTTGTACTGAACTTTCAAACAGCATCGCTTACGATTCGCTTCAGATCCATGGTGGTGTCGGTTATATAAAGGACTTCCCAATTGAAAGATTATATCGTGATGCAAGGATCACAAATATTTATGAAGGGACTACTCAATTGCAGGTTGTGGCTGCAATAGGTGCCGTTACTTCCGGATTCTTTTTTTATTTGATTAGTGATACTCTGGATATCAATATTTCCTCATTGAACGATGAGAAGGAACAGATCCTCGGTTTTGTTAATGAAATGGAGGATATCACCGGCAGAGTTAAAGAACTTGACTCAAAGGAGTTTCTTGATTTTGTTGCGAACTATTTAATTGAAATGGCATCGGTTGTTTACCGTCTCGCTCTCTATCTCCCTGTCGCAGAAAAGTTCCCTGAGAAGAGAAAGCTTTTCAAGTTCTTTCTCACAGATTCAAAGGGGAAGTCGGCATATCTGATAAGCAGGATAACTGCATTGATTGAAAATTATGGAAGTGAGATCGGCATGTTAAAAGATAACTTCCTGAATAATTAATATCTCCACCATAACTCTTACCTGATATTTAGACAATCAGGCTGAAACATGTTAATATAGTGCCGAGTTTATTAATAATCCGAAGGGAAATAACAGGAGTATAAAATGGAATATATAGAGCTTGATCTTAATTTAAAAAATAAAGTTGCAGATCTTTCACTTGCTGAATGGGGAGATAAAGAGATGGTCCTTGCTGAAGCAGAAATGCCCGGGCTTATGGCGGTAAGGGAAAAATACGGAAAAGAGAAACCTTTGAAAGGGTTGAAAGTTACCGGAAGTCTCCATATGACAATTCAAACCGCAATGCTGATAGATACGCTGCTTGAACTTGGCGCGGATGTCAGATGGTCTTCATGCAATATTTTTTCTACCCAGGATCATGCAGCAGCAGCTATTGCAGCAAATGGAAAGGCGGCAGTATTTGCCTGGAAGGGTGAAAATCTTGAAGAATACTGGTGGGCTCTTGAGCAGGCTCTTACATGGCCTGACGGATCAGGCCCGGACCTTATTGTTGATGATGGAGGAGATGCAACTGTCTTGATCCATAAAGGTGTGGAAGCTGAGAATAATCCTGAAATGGTTTCAAAAAATTATGATATTGAAGAAGAGCGGATCCTGATGAACAGAATAAAAGAGGGATTAAAAAAAGATCCGAAATATTGGAGTAAACTTTCATCAGCTATCAAAGGGGTTTCTGAAGAAACAACTACCGGAGTTCACAGGCTTTATCAGTTTGAAAAAGAGGGTAAGTTGCTTTTCCCGGCCATTAATGTAAATGACTCTGTTACTAAATCGAAGTTTGATAATCTTTACGGATGCCGTGAATCACTTGTTGACGGGATCAAGAGAGCTACAGATATAATGCTTGCAGGAAAAAAAGTTCTTGTATGCGGTTATGGTGATGTTGGTAAAGGGAGTGCGCAATCACTGGTCGGATTCGGGGCCAAGGTTTTTGTTACGGAGATAGACCCGATCTGTGCTCTTCAGGCAGCAATGGAAGGTTTTGAAGTGTGCAAAGTTGAAGATATTATTGATGATATAGATATAGTTGTAACAGCTACAGGGAACCTGAATGTTATAAACGGTAAGCATATGGAAGAGATGAAGGAAGGTGCGATCTTATGTAATATAGGACACTTTGACAATGAGATCGAAATGTCATATCTGGAGAATTCTTCCGATTGTAAAAAAACAAATATTAAACCTCAGGTTGATAAATGGACCCTCAAGTCAGGCAGATCGATCTTAGTTCTTGCTGAAGGAAGGCTTGTTAATCTGGGCTGTGCAACCGGACATCCGAGTTTTGTAATGAGCACAAGTTTTACAAACCAATGCCTTGCTCAGATAGAATTAGTAAAAAATAAATATGAAAAGAAGGTTTACACTCTTCCGAAAAAACTGGACGAAGAGGTAGCGCAACTCCATCTTGATAAACTTGGAGTGAAATTGACCAGAATGACCCAGAAGCAATCTGACTATCTCCAGGTTCCTATAGAAGGACCATACAAACCTGATTACTACAGATATTAATATTTATTTAAAGTGTTCGCTTTTGTGTTTCAGGTAGTGGAGGATATTAAGTGCTTCCAGTGGGGTCATTTTTGTAATATCTATCTCTTTAAGCCTATCTCTGATCTCATCCCACACTTTTAATTCCTTATCGTTAGGAAATAGTGCTTTCTGTTTTTCAGGGATCAGGTTTATCTTACCGGAAATTCTTTCAACGACCATTCTGTCCAACTCCTTCTTCTCAAGGTTGAGCAGAATATCCTTAGCCCTTTCGATAACTGCAGGAGGGATCCCTGCGATTTTTGCAACATGAATACCGAAGCTCTGATCTGTAGCGCCCGGGACTATTTTGTGGAGAAAAACTACATTATCATCCCACTCCCTGACCGAAATATGATAATTCTTCACCCTTTCCAGAATATCGGATAATTCAGTGAGCTCATGGTAATGTGTTGCAAAGAGTGTCTTGGGTTGTTCTTTTACTGAATGGAGGTATTCAATTACCGACCAGGCAATTGATAATCCGTCGAAAGTTGAAGTTCCCCTCCCTATCTCATCGAGTAGAATAAGGGACCTTTTACTCATATTGTTGAGGATCACAGATGTTTCGATCATTTCGACAAGAAAAGTGGATTTACCTTCGATCAGCGAATCCGAAGCACCGATCCTTGTGAAGATTCTGTCGCATATACCGATGGATGCTTCCTCGGCCGGAATGAAATATCCGATCTGAGCAAGAATGATAATTAAAGCATTCTGGCGAAGATAGGTAGACTTTCCACCCATATTCGGGCCGGTAATGACAAGGATCTGATCTGAACTCGAACTCATGTTCGTATCATTGGGAATAAAACTTGTTTCGTTTTTTGATTCGAGAACTGGGTGGCGCCCTTCCTTTATTATAATTTCACTGCTTTCGTTGATCCCGGGCCGGATGTAGTTTCTCCCCATTGCCAATTCTCCCCCGGCGGAGAGGACATCGAGAAGAGCACACAGATCTGAGTTTTTATTTAGTGCTGCTGAATATTCACGGATCTTGCTGATCACTCCTGAAAACAACTCTTTTTCTGTCTTAATGATCTTTTCATCCGCTTTAAGTATCTTGTCTTCCATTTTTTTCAGCTCATCAGTTATAAATCTCTCGGAATTAACTAATGTCTGTTTCCGGATATAATCGGGTGGAACAAGTTTAAGGTGGGTGTTAGTGACCTCGATAAAATAACCGAACACCCTGTTATATTTGATCTTCAATGACGGGATACCAGTTGATTCTTTCTCCTCTCTCTCCATAGCGGAGATTATCTCTTTTGCATCTCTGCTGATAGTTCTCAACTCATCAAGATCTCTGTTGTATCCATCTTTGATAAAATTTCCGTTATTGATGTTATTTGCAGGATCTTCCGCTATCGAAGAATCTATAAGGCCGATCACTTTTTCCAGATTGTCGAGTCCATCAATTGCATTTCTGAGAATATCTGATCTGAGGCTTCCCGACTCCTTTTTTATCTCCGGAATGATACTCAAAGATTCCTTAAGTGTCAGAAGGTGGAGGGGGAGAGCAATATTCAATGATATTTTGGTGTTGAGTTTGGCAAGGTCTCCGGACCTCTTTAAAAGTTTTCTCATCTCGGATCGAACGATCAGGTTTTGCGAGAATTCATCTACGCCATTGAGTCTGTCCTCAATTTTTTTTGCATCAGTCAGAGGATATGACAGCCATTCTTTCAATAATCGCCTTCCCATTGGAGTTATGGTAAGGTCTATTGAATTTATCAGGCTCCCTTTCGAAGTGCCTGTCTGGAGATTTTTAAGGATTTCAAGATTCTTGAATGTCACCTGATCGAGGATCAGATAATCTTCTCTTGGAACAAAGTGGAGGCTGGAAATATTTGAAAAATCCGATCTTCTTACCGATCTGATATATTTCAACAATACGCCTGCGGCTATAATAGCAGAATCGTATCCGGTTAACCCTAATCCTTCGAGAGTTTTTACATCAAGTTGAGTTTTGATTATATTTTCACATTCGAAATAATTATATTCAAATAGTTCAAATTTATTGACAAGTATATTGGAGAATTCCGGGAATCTTTTCATTATATTGTTAAGTTCATTTTCAAAATCATCCGGGATCACGATCTCCTGTGAAGTTTTCTTGTAAAACTCGTTAAAGAAGGAATCCATATTTGAAAGTTCAAAACTTCTTACTTCGAAAGATGATACAGCAAGATCTATCGAAGCAATCGCAATGGTCTTCTCATCGCGGTATAACGAAACAACATAATTATTTATCTTTTCTTCCGGAAGATCGATCTCAAGTGCTGTTGCGGGAGTAAGTATCTGCGTGACATCTCTTTTAACCAGGCCGATTGCAAGTGCCGGATCTTCGATCTGTTCACAGACAGCTACTTTAAACCCCTTCTTTAACAGCTTTGAGGCATAGTGGTCTTTTGCATGGTAGGGTATTCCGCAAAGAGGAACCGAGTTGTCCTTTTTTTTGTTCCTTGAAGTGAGGACAACTTCCAGAATGGGAGCTGCGATCTTTGCATCTTCAAAGAACATTTCGTAAAAATCACCCATTCGGAAAAAAAGTATGGAGTCGGGATAGTTTTTCTTGATCTCAAAATATTGTTTCACCATCGGTGTGATCTTTCCGTTCTCCATTAGAAAATTATATCATATGCCAGCTGGTACAAAAAGCTGACAATAGAGAAGACTGGAAAGCTTATAAAATCGGAAGGTATATTCCACACCGTCTGGAAGAAACAGCGTTGATTGACAAGTGATAACAATTAATTTAAAGTCTTTTAAAGGAGTTGGAGACTATGGGGAATACCGAATTGATGATCATTCTTGGTGGATTATTGGTGATTATTTTTTTACTTGTACTGAAGATAGCAGGAGGAAAATCGGCCGGAGTCAGTTCAAATCAGATACTTAAAGATTATGTCCCCCGGGAGATCTACACCAAGCTGGAAGAGGAGTTAAAAAGTAAAGAACGGCTTCTCACAGAAAAAGGGGAGATCATCCTGAACCTTAACAATGATCTTACTTCGCTCCGCGAATCATTCAGAAATATAAAAGAGAGACTGGAAAATGATAAAAAGGAGATGGGTGAGCTTCAGAAAAAATTCCAAACTGAATTTGAAAATGTAGCTAATCGTATCCTTGATGAGAAAAGCAGAAAATTTACTGAAATTAATGAACAGAACATTTCAAAGATAATCTTTCCGTTCAGAGATAAGTTATCAGATTTTAAGAAAGATATAGAGACTCTTCATAAAGATGAAAGCAGAGAGGTTATTTCACTTAAGGGAGAGATAAAATCTCTCATGGATCTTAACCGGCAGGTTAGCAGGGATGCGGATAATCTGGCGAAAGCTCTGAAAGGTGATTCGAAACTTCAGGGTGATTGGGGAGAGTTGAGCCTGGAAAGAGTACTGGAAAAAGCAGGCCTGGAAGAGAATATTCACTACACAAAGCAGGATGTATTTACTGCAGATGATAACAGGAAGCAAAGGCCGGATTTCATTATTCATCTTCCGGAAGGGAAACATGTGATAATCGATTCAAAGGTTTCTCTTACAGCCTATGAAAGATATTTTAACACTGAGGATCAGGTTGAAAGAGAGCACTTTCTTAAAGATCATATGAAAAGTATAACTGAACATATCTCAGGCTTAAGTAAGAAGAATTATCAGAATCTTTACGAGATCAATTCTCCTGATTATATTCTTATGTATATGCCAATTGAATCTGCACTTGTTCTTGCCCTTAAGAATGATCAGAAAATAGTAGAGGATGCGCTTGAAAGAAACATAGTGTTTGTGACAACTTCAACTTTGCTGGCAACCCTTAAGACCGTCTCATATCTGTGGAAGCATGAAAAGCAGAAGAAGAATGTTTCTGAGATCGCCCGGCAGGGTGGTGCATTATATGATAAATTTGTAAATTTTGTATCTGATCTTGAGAATATCGGTGACAAACTTGATATTGCCCGTTCCAGTTATGATTCCGCTATGAATAAACTTGTAACCGGAGGTAAAAAGGGCGATACAATTTTAGGCAGAATTGAAAAACTGAAAGAACTGGGTGCAAAGACTACAAAAAATATTTCAGAAAAATTACCGGATTCTGATTAATTTTCTTCCTTTTTCTCTTCCTCTTTTTCCTCTATTTTCGGCGCTGCTTCTTTCTCTATCATAAGTTTTTTAATCTGTTTTTTAGATCCATTCACATATTTTGATTTCGGGAAGCTGTTTAAGATCTTCTGATAGAATGAAATGGAAGAGTCATAATCTTTCATCATGGCATAGCTTTTTCCGGTGAAATAGTAAAGTTTGTCATATTTTGTGAAGTCGGGGTAATTGTCAATAACCTGCTTAAAACGATCGATCGCTCCCTTGAATGCTTTTAATCTGTAATTTGCCATTCCGATCCCGAAATAATGCTGCCCGAGTCTCTGTTTCAGTTTTTTCAAAATCACATCGGCTTTATCAGATTCTTCTGTTCCCGGATACATCTTCTGCAGGCTTTCATATGCAGTAATTGCCTGTTTTGTATTAGTCTGGTCTCTTCCGGCACTCTTGCTCCGTCTTTCATAACATTTACCTATCCTGAATTTTGCATATATAGAATCGGGTGAGTTCGGGTACAGATTCACAAATTCCTGGTATTCAGATGCTGCTATTATCAATGAACTTGAATCTCTTTGTTTAAAGTAAGAATCGGCTATCCCTATTTTTGCTTTTCTTGCATATACACTGTCAGGATAAACCTGCAGGATCTCTTTATATAATAACCTGGATTTTTCCGCATCTTTTCTTCCCAGTTTTTGTGCTCTCTCATAGATGGCTTTATCGGAACCTAATCCGGACGGGTCAAGTTCTACATCTTTTTTAGCTTTACATCCTGTTATTGCGATCAACGCAATTAATAAATTAATTAATACCAGCTTTTTCATTCTTTTCTCCTTCCATTGTTTTTAATATCTTCAATATCTCTTCTTCTATGTTATCAGAATTATAAAGTGAGGTTCCCATTACAAAAAGGTCTACACCTTTCATGTGGAGGGTTCCCGTATTGGTTGTGTTAATTCCTCCGTCTATCTGGATCAGGCAATCCGGATTTAACGATCTGATCTTTTCCTTAAGACTGACTACCCTCTCATTTGATCCTGTTATAAATTTCTGTCCTCCATAACCCGGGAAAACACTCATCAGTAAAATGTAGTCGATCTTCGTGATGTATGGGAAAAGTTCAGATATATTTGTGTCGGGATTAATGGCAAGGCCGACTTTTTTGCCTGCCTCTTTAATCATTGTTATATTTTTTTCTGTCCCCTCTTTGATCTCGATGTGAAAAGATATCCAGTCCGATCCGGCATTGATAAAATACGGGATTATTTTTTCAGGATTTGAGACCATCAGGTGTGAATCAATTTTAAAGTTAAATTCTTTTCTTATCGGCTGGACAATAGAAGGGCCGAATGATAAATTGTCAACAAAGTGGCCATCCATTATATCGAGGTGGATAAATTCGATCCCCCCCCTTTTGAAGCTGCTGAGTTTATCTTTCAGATCATAGAAATCTGTAGATAAAATTGAAGGAAATACCGGATTCATTCGCTCACCTGAATGCTGATCCTGTTCTTTGAGCTGATCTTGAATCCCTGTGCAGGATTTTGCCAGATAATAATGTTAGGCCTTAGCCCCGGATATGCCACTTTGGTGATCTTCTCTATCTTTAATCCTATTACTTCAAAATAAGAGAGAATCCGTTCTGCATTCTTTCCGATTATATCAGGCATAATAAATTCATTATTCTTTTTACCTTTGCTTACCAAAATATCCATATCTGAGTTGATTGGGACATGAGACCCCGGTGTCAGAGATTGAGAAATAATAAAATCCTGAGGGACCCTGTCAGAGTGGACGTAGGAGACGTATCTTTTTTTCAATTCGCTCTCGCTTATCAGTTTTTTACTCTCCTCTCTTGTATAACCAGCAAGGTCTGGAACTATAACTTCTATAAGTTCTGAAGTGATGAATATTTTCAGGTTTGATTTTTTTTTAATATAAACTCCCGGCTCCGGTATCTGTTCGATAACTGTAAGAGGTTTATAATTGTTACTATAATTGCCTGTTATTTTTTTCAGGAAAAAGCCATTGTCCTGAGCAATTTTCAAAGCATTATCAACACTTTTTCCAATAAGGTCAGGTGCCTTGATCTCATCTCCTTTGATGAGGAAACTCATTGTGAAAAAAACTGAGATCACAAGTACAAAAATGTAAAATGCTCCTATCCCCAATACTTTTGATATAAGCAGTAATCTCCTCTTCATTGAACTTGAATTTATCACAGAATCATCGCAATTTCAATATATTGGCTTTCTGGTATCACCCCACTTTTTCATTTCATATCTCCAGACCTGTCATTTTCCATTGAAAATCCATTTGAGAATGTATAGGGGATAAATTGTAAATGGTTAGAGAACAATCCGGAACCTAATTTTGCTGTCGCTGATCACTGCTATAATCATATTGGCTCCTTTTGTTGTTATATAGGTCTTTTTCATCAAATACTATTATAACACTTTAGGAGTCTCTTTTACATATAAAAACCTTAATAAATCCAACTATATCAACTCTTTACAAATGTTTAGACAAAAAAACAGGGTGATGGCAGATTGGATAATTTCTAAAATCGTTATATTATGTGAAATCTAAGTATGAAACCATATAAGATTTTTCTATGTTTAATCAAATCTATTTTATCTCAACAAAAGCATAAGATTAAAACTTCCTACTCTACCGAATTAATTAAACTCATAAGACGGCTAAATTATCACTCTTTTTCTAGTTTTTCAATTCTATTTGCAAACAATGCGATTTCCTGTGCAAGAGTTCTATTTTCTTCAGTTAGTTTAGAAATTATAATAGACAAATGGATTCCCAAGATAAAACCTATAAATACAACAATTAAAAGAATAAGTGATGGGGCATATTTGATTCCTACAAATTGTGCCATCGTGTCTAATAGGCTCCTAAAAACAGAGAACAGTAAGAGTATACTACCGGAAAAGAGCCAAATTAAAGAATATTGTACCTTTATCCGATTAAAACGGGTTAAGATAATTATAAAAAGTAGTAATACAAAACTAAAACAGATCATAATGAGCTGTATTTTATCCATTAGAACTCCTGATTGATTCAATTAGGGATGCAATTATTACTTTTATCATATAATAAATTGAATTTAAACCTTTTATTGAAGATTTGCCATAATCTCTACTTCTCATCTCAACAGGAATTTCAATTACCTTTAATCTGTTCTTCTTCGCAATAATAACTTCTTCGGGTTCTGGATAATCATCTGGATATTTTTTACAAAAAATTTTCACCGCTCTGGCACTATAGGCTCTAAATCCAGAAGTACTATCCGAAATCACCTGTTTGGTAATAAGATAAATAAAAAATTGCAAAATTGTTTTCCCAAATCTTCTAACAAAACTTGATTGAAATCCTTTCTTGTTTATAAATCTAGAACCGATTACAATGTCATTTTTTCCATTGAGCATCGTTTTGATTAAATCTAAAACATATTTTGGATCATGTTGACCATCGCCATCCATTCTTACTATAATATCGTAATTCTTATTTGCAGCATATTTAAATCCAGTTTGAATTGCACCTCCAATACCCATATTAATAGGGAGGTTTAATACAATAGTACTTTCAACAGATCTTGCTAATTCTTCAGTATTATCAATTGAACAATCGTTTATTACTAAAATATCAATGTAAGTAGATATAGATTTTATAGATTTAATCACATTGACAATGCTAAACGATTCATTATAAGCGGGAATAATTACAAGAATTTTCTTGTCCATAATTTGTATATGCTACTTTGAATTCAAGTTTTAGTCAACACTAATTTGACTGGCATCACCCCATTTTTTCATATCATATCTTCAAAATCGATTATTCCAAGAAAAATTGTTATTTGCTTCAACACAAAAGAAAACAAGAGAGTAACAAGCAAGAGACTTATGAGAGAATAAATTTTCAGATTTCAATATTTTTAATCATTTCAGAGAGAGATCGTTCCGAATATCCGAGATGATAAATATCTGAGCGCATGGATATCCTGCTGTTCCATTTCATGCCTTTAAGATTTCCAGTATCGATATCCATTTTCAGGAACTTGAAAAGACCTGCTATCTTTAAAAGGGAATAGGCCAAGAAGTAAGGGACGGGGATCAATATTGGCCTTTTCCCTGTTCTGTGTTTAAGAATTTGAAGAATATTTTTGAGACGAACTCCTTTTTTGAATTGCAGATTGAATCCTGTCTTGTCTGGTTGAATTATATCTCTTTCAATTATCCTCTTAACGAGGTCAAAGATCATTTCGGGATCTGTCGGGAATATCATGTATTTTCCTCCGCCGATCAAAGGTATAACCGGTGATGCTGATATTGAATTAACAAGCCTGCCGAACATACCTCCGTTTGCTATAACAAGGCCAAGTCTGAGGACATAATGCCCCTTAGAAAGGAACCACTTTTCGAGTTGCTTCTTGCTACTTCCATAGGACGATAGAAAATCTGATTGTGATGATATGGAGCTCATGAATATCTGAACTTTTATCCCTGCTTTTTCGGCTTCATCGGCCCATTTAATAGTACCACTCGTGTTGAGTATATTGGATTTTTCATTTTTATCAAATGCGCAATGAACTATTGCGTCATATTCCTGTTTTGGAATATTCATTGGTTGACCCAGTAAGGCTGTGATGACATTGTCAAAATTATTGATATTTTTTTTGCTGGAAGTTACACCTGTTATTTTTACTCCATCCGTATGGTTTTTGATGTGGGAAGCCAGTCCGAGTCCGATAAGGCCGCCGGCACCTGTTATTAAAACTTTTTTTTTCATTTTGTGATTTTTGCTGAGATCCTGTCTGCTATTCTCATGGCATTTGCCATAATTGTAAATGAGAGATTTTTTGATGAAATGTTTGAGAAAGGAGAACCGTCTGCAATATATATCCCCGGTTCATTGTGCAATTCACCATCCATTGAAGATTCATAATCGGAAGAGGTCCTTCTTTTCATGGGGATCGTCCCTGCATAATGGATAGCATATCCCGGCATGGATTGTTTTATTATTAACGGGTGACTCCATGCCCCCATTTTCATCAGGGTTCTGACTATCTTTTTGACCGGCTTTCTGTCGATCATATAATCTTTCTGGGCTATTTCAAGTTCGTTATTTCCATTGAGTTTTATGGTCCCGGCTTCTTCGGCAGAGGATGGGAAGAAGAGGAAAAGGGCCATAAGGGAAGGAGAAACCATTTTTATCAGCTTGATATTGAGAGCGGCACTAACCGGAAATCCTTCGTAAAAAAGCGATCTCGGCGGAGACGTTAATTCAATTATACTTCCCTGGAGGGTATTCCCTTCATGACCGGGCTTATAGATAAGATTAAGGTTGGTCATTCCGAAAGCGGATTTGTCAATAGGGGTTCCAATGAATGAGGGGAATATCAGAGGTATCTGCAACAATGGATTGTCTAACAGATTCAATTTGCTTTTTATGTCTTTCTTAGATCTTAAAACTATCTTTGTCGTGTTGAGAGTCCCTGCTGCAATAATTAATTTTTCGGCTTTTGTTGAAAAAGATGAACCATCTGAAATATCTCTCCCTTCCAGAATTATCATGCCGTTCTCTCTACGCCACGATTCTATTAGGATTCCGTTTTTATATTTAACTTTTTTTTCTTTTATTAATCTGCTGAGCGTTTGTGCCGGGTTGTATACCCATGGGATATCCGGCAGCCATGTTTCAAAATTTGAAAAATCACACATCTTCCTTTCAGCATGATCCCTGCTTAATACGCCGAGACGGGGATGCCCCAGAAATACACCATTTTTATTCGCCATTCTTTTTTTTCGGAGATATTTTTCATATAGATAATCTGATTTTTTTGAGAGAGGCAAAGGGGGAAGAAGAGTGTTATCGTTACCGAAAAAACTGGTCAAGTCATCATTCGATCCTGAAATGCCTATCTCCGATGATAGAATGTCATAAAAAGACTCAAGTTCTACTGAACTGAGTGGGAGCTTCTTCAGATCGTCATTATTATACCTGTAAAGGCCTGCCCCCCATCCGGCCGCAAGACCGCCGATCGCAAAACTCTGGATGGCACCGAAATTTTCAGATTTCACCGGTGAAAGTTCTTCCGAGTCAGAAACTATATAATTGTTCATCGGAGCAGTCAATTTTGGCGGCAAGCTTGTTCCCCTTAATATATTGGAAACTCCTTCAAGATTATCTCCTATCAGAAGGTCATAAAGGTCATTATTCTTACGGAAGTCATAAAGATTGCCATGAATCGAAGTGGTGTTATCCATCTTTTTCCCTACATCAATTATTGTGGGGATTATTCCTCTTTTTTCAAAGCCCAAGGCAGCAGATACTCCTGATGCTCCACTTCCGATTATTATTATTTCTTTATCCATCTCATTTTAATTTTAAGGATGAATATCCCTTTGGTAAGTTTATACAACGAATTGAACGGTATGAGTAAAAGGAAAAAATATGCTTTTAAAACCCCTTTTTTTTCATTTATAAATATTGAGTAGTTCTCTGGGAGACATTCGGCAAGATAGATCATTAATTGAAATTTTTTTTTAAGAAGAGGGTTGGAATTAAGAACCCTCGATGCATATTCTACAGATTCAAGGTCAGCTATTTTTTTAATAATTGTCCTGTAATTTATTAATTCACATTCAGGGACAGTCGATTCGATCTCTAACGAGGAGTTGTAGAATCTTTGCTTTACCATGCCGGGGATATTTTTTCGAAATATTGAACGGTAGATCTTTGCGGCTTCATCGGTTTTCATCTTATCTATTGTATCCTATTTTTCCGGCAATTAAAATTCTTATCCTTATTCGAAAAAATGGTCATAAGGAGAATTTCTTAGTATACCACCTGACCGTTGATTCGAGTCCGCTGTTGAAATTGACAGATGGCTTCCAGTCGAGCTCCATTTTTATCTTTTCACAATTAATTGCATATCTTCTGTCATGTCCCGGCCTGTCGGTGACAAATTTTATCAGCTCGGAATAACTCTTTTTGCAGAAAGATTCGGGATTCTTGCTGACAGGATAAATTTTGTCCAGAATATCGCATATTCCTCTGACAACTTCTATATTCTTCATTTCGCTGTCCCCGCCTACGTTGTAGGTCTCTCCAGCCTTCCCGTCAGAGAGGATCTTCGATATAGCAGAGCAATGATCTGTCACATAAAGCCAGTCCCTTATATTTGATCCATCGCCATAAACAGGGAGTTCCTTCCCCTCTAAAGCATGGTGGATCATCAGGGGGATCAACTTTTCAGGATATTGATAAGGGCCGTAATTATTTGAACAATTGGAAAGTGTGACAGGCAGTTTGTAAGTGTTTGCAAATGCCCGGACAAGGTGATCGGAAGATGCTTTTGATGCTGAATACGGGCTCTTCGGATCGTAAGGGGTTGTTTCAAGGAAATATCCTTCTGCCCCCAGGCTGCCGTAAACTTCATCCGTTGAAATGTGATGAAAAAGATTCTTTTCACCCGGCGCCCAGAGTTCCCTTGCAGTTTCGAGGAGAACAAAAGTCCCTACAATATTTGTCTGGATAAAATCCTCCGGGCCTGTGATCGACCTGTCGACATGAGATTCCGCTGCGAAATGAACAACCGTATCTATCTCAAATTGTTTAAAAATATTATTTATATCTTCCCGGCTGCAGATATCGGTTCTAGTGAAAAAATATCTCTCTCCTCCATACTTTGATTCTATATCATCCAGATTGCTCTTATCTCCTGCATATGTAAGCTTATCTGCATTGACGATCTTTCCCCGAAAACCTGTTTCTTCAAACATATAACGGATGAAATTGCTCCCGATGAATCCTGCTCCACCGGTTACAAGAATATTGTTTAAAGCTCTTTTTTTAGTGGGCATTTATTCCTCTTCAAGTATATCTGTAAGGTATTTTCCATATTCACTGGGATGTAATTTGTCAGCAAGGTGTTTAAGCTCAGGCCTGCTTATATAATTTCTCCTGAATGCGATCTCTTCAGGGCAGGAAATTTTCAATCCCTGTCTGTCCTCTATTGTCTTAACGAACATTGATGCATCGAGAAGGGAGCTGTTCGTACCTGTATCAAGCCAGGCATATCCCCGCCCCATCAATTCCACTTTCATTTCTCCCCTCTTCAGGTATTCGTTGTTGATATCTGTAATCTCGATCTCACCCCTTGCTGACGGTTTTATTGTGTGAGCCAGTTCAACCACGCTGTTATCATAAAAATACAATCCGACTACTGCAAAGTTTGATTTGGGGTTGGAAGGTTTTTCCTCGATTGAAATAACTTTTTTATTCTTATCGAACTCCACAACGCCATATCTTTCTGGACTTTTCACATAGTATCCGAAAACAATAGCGCCTTTTTCTATCCTGCTGCTCTTCTCCAGCATTGAGATCAGATCGTGGCCGTAGAAAATATTATCTCCCAGAATAAGGCATACACTATCTGAGCCTATGAAATCTTTTCCTACTATGAATGCATCTGCTATTCCACGGGGCTTTGCCTGCTCTTTGTATTCTATTTTTAATCCCAGTTGTTCACCGGTTCCTAATAATTTTTTAAACCTCGGAAGTTCTTCCGGTGTTGAAATTATCAATATTTCCCTGATCCCTGCAAGCATGAGTGTGGAAAGGGGATAGTAGACCATTGGTTTGTCATAAACCGGCAGAAGTTGTTTTGATACAGGCAATGTCATCGGATAAAGCCTTGTCCCGTGTCCGCCTGCAAGAATTATACCTTTCAAATTTCGCCTCCGTTGATATTCAGATTATCTCAATTAATTACAGGATAATCAATAAGGATGGTGAATGAAGGATTAAATTTTATAAAGTGTTCTCATATCGCTGATAGCGTCTGTTACCATTTCTCTTAATTCCGGAGGGCTTATTACCTCGACCCCGGGGCCGAGGGCCAGAATATCTTTCAGTACTTCCCTGAAATCAGTAACGGGAAATTTAATGGTTATTTCACCATTGCCGGACTCTTCAACTACCTGGTTCAAAAACCAGATCTGTTCCCTTGCCACTTTTGCTGTATTGCTTGTAAATTTCAGGGCAACTTCTGTTTTTTTACCTTCGAGAAAGATCCCGTAATTCTCATATACTTTTTTCCTCAGGTTCTTCTTTTTTAGTTTCTCAGGGATTTGATTTTTAGTGATCTCAGAATCTGAAATTCTTGAAAGTACAAAATCTCTGATCTCTTTTTTCTCGTCACAATATGCAAAGAGGTGCCAGTTGCCCATATAGAGGAGGAGGTGGAGGGGATTCACTATACGCATTCCAGGGTCATCTTTATAAGGAGAACTATAGTGTATTTTTAATTTCATGCCATTGCTGAGGCCAAGCACTACTGTCTCAAATACCATAGGATCCACTTTGTAGAAACGGATATTTTTAATAGAGATCTTCTTTTCAAGGGTGGAAATGTCTATCCCTGTATCGCTCAGGAATTTCCTTATAAAAGTATCAAATCTTTTTTTCCTTTTCTTGTGAGGGATCGTTGATGCCAGTCTTTTTGCGATGATCAGAGTTACGATCTCTTCCTCGGAAGCCCAGATACCGGGAAGTTCGAATTTGTCATCTGAATAAAAGTATCCGTTTTCGTCATTGGAATATTCTATGGGAGCATCAAAAAACAGCCTCATGAACTCGATCTCTCTTGAGGCCTGCCTCTGTGATATCTCGAATTTTTCAGACAGATCGGACAATTTCGGATATTTCTCGGCCTTCAACCTGGAATGAAACCACAAATACCTCTCATAAGACAATTTCCCAGCCATGGGAAATTTATAGCAGAAAAAATAACTAAATCCAATGCATACAGGGGGGACGGTGCATTGAAGTATGTTTTTTTTATATCATTGTCACTTCAACAAGCTCAGTGACCATCACCCCTGATCCACAGCCCAGGCTGCTTTCTCTTCGATAAGTCGAGTTCACCTTGTATCCAAGTTTCCAAGCACCGTCCCCGATTGATATTGCCCTGATGTTTTTGTAGAATTACCTGATGGGTGAAATAAAAAGTATTTGTTTATTCTGCGGGTCGAGTAAAGGGCATAACTCTAAATATCTCGATTCTGCATACGAAACCGGAAAATTATTGGCTGAAAACGGGATAGAAATGATCTACGGCGGGGGGAATGTCGGCCTTATGGGTATGGCCGCAAAGGCTGCTCTTGAGAATGGCGGGAAGGTGACCGGAGTTATAACTGAAAAACTCATGGATATGGAGGTCGGGCATACCGGGCTTACCGAGATGAAAGTTACATCTTCGATGCATGAACGCAAATCTCTTATGAACAAACTTTCCGATGGGTTTATAGTCCTTCCGGGCGGGATCGGGACGATCGAAGAGACATTTGAAATGTTCACATGGTATCAGCTTGGTGATATTGAGAAGCCGATAGGACTCCTTAATGTAAACGGATTCTACTCCGGCCTGATCGGATTTTTGAAAAATGTTGTGTCGGAAGGGTTCCTGAGGCGCGAGCATCTTGAATACCTGATCGTAGAGGAGGATCCAATCGTGTTGATCAAAAGAATTACAAATTCAAATGTGAAGTATTTGGAAAAGTGGTTTGACAGAGATAAAAATATAATAAAATAGAGTTATCTTTTTCGGTAAATATAATTACCCTTAGCACGGGTGAGATCGAAATTGCCGTCTTCAAAAACAATTTTTCCTCCGGCTATAACTTTGGAAGGTGCACCGGTAATTTTGAAGTTTTCATATACTGAGGAATCACAATTTTGATGTTGAGATTCAGCTGTGATTTTTGATTTCCTGTTCGGGTCCCAGATAACCAGATCTGCATCCGATCCCTTCATGATTGCCCCTTTTTGAGGATAAAGGCCGAATATCTTGGCCGGTCGTGTCGAGACAAGATTAACGAACCGGTGAATGCTTATCTTTTTTTCTACTACACCTTTCGAATATATAAGGCTCATTCTGTGATCAACTCCCCCTACACCCTTGGGTATGGCAGAAAAATCATCCGGCCCTGAATAATTTTCACCCTTTGAGTTGAACGGGCAATGGTCGGTACTTATGACTTCAAGCGTCCCGTCATTCAGGCCATCCCATAACCGGGAGATATCATGAACTTTTCTCAGAGGTGGGCTCATTAGATACTTTGCCGCTTTTTTCCCTTTTCCATAGACAGAATCATCGAGGGTCAGATAATGGGGGCAGGTTTCTGCAAAAACAGAAATTCCTTTCTTTTTTGCTTTCAATACACTATCAATACCCTGCTCAGTAGTCAGATGTACAATATACAGAGGACACCTTGTGATGCCTGAAAATAGAATTGCACGGTTAATTGCATCTATTTCCATTTCCGGTGGCCTGCTCTCAGGATAATTCCGGATGCCGGTGTTTCCTGAAGAGACCATTTTTTCCCTGAGGAAATCTTCAATATCTCCATTCTCACAATGTATCATCGAAATTCCACCGGCCTTCTTTATCATCTCCATCGCTTTGAGTATCTCAGGGTCATTCATCCCGATCGAACCTTTATATGCCATATAGAGTTTGAATGAAGTGATCCCTTCATTTTTTACCATTTCAAATATCTCTTTTTCTGTTTCGGGCCCGATTGAAGTGACAGACATATGGAGAGAATAATCACATAATGAATTTCCAGCCTCATTCTTCCTTTTCGCAAGGGCCGAATGAAGTGATTCCCCTTTTTCGGGTGTCACAAAATCTATTAAGGTTGTTGTTCCTCCGGAAAGGGCTGCTATTGATCCGGATTCAAAATCATCTGATGATCTCCCGTTTCCTGTCGGGAGAGACATGTGAACATGCGGGTCAACCCCTCCGGGAAGGACAATGTGCCCGGAAGCATCAATTATCCTGATGTTCTTGTCATCCGGGATCAACTCTTTTCCTATATTTTTGATCTTTCCGCCGGAGATCAGTATATCGCTTTTGTATTGTCTGTTATGGTTGGTTATCAGTCCTTTTCTGACAAGAATATCTTCCATATCCGGTTTTCAGGACTTCAACAAACCTGTCCTCTCATTAAATGCCCTGATCAGATCATCCCACTTTTCGGGCTGGCTGAATATTTTATCCCAGATCGTCCGGTCATACCATAGTTGGTTCAGGTCTTCTACTTCCTTCTGCTGCTGCTCCACCCATGTAAAATATTTAAGGTTATGGATAGCTTTTTTATCCTGATAAGTCAATTCTTTCAGATTGTCTGTCCCTGCACCGAAAATTACCCGGTCAAGATCTTTATGAGCATTAACTTCTGTATATTTTCCCTTCGCTTCGTTCAGTTCAGCTATTCTTGACTGATACAACTCGGCTGAGTCTGTTGCAACAGTTAAGATCACATCCTCGGAAGTAAATTCATAATATTTAGCTGTTTTTATGGCAGTGATAAGATTTGATATTGAGGAGATTCCCAGAAGGTTAAGCTGATTTATAATTTCAACCGGGACACCCTCATCAGCAAGGGCCTTCTCTCCACTCTCTTCATTAAAAAGCCTGAGCACTTTCATGCAATCCTCATCATCTATTGCAACAACCATATCTGTATTTTTTGAATTATGGATCCAGGGAACGTGTTTGTCTCCAATACCTTCGATCCTGTGTCCGCCGAATCCGTTCCTTAGAAGAGTAGGGCATTGGAGAGCTTCCGATGCTACAACTTTCATCATTGGATATTTTTTTCTCAGATAATCTCCTGCAGCGATGGTCCCGGCAGATCCGGTAGCTGAAACGTATGCTGCAAAATTTCCTTTTCCCTTCAGATCTTTAGTGAAAATTTCATCCAGCGCATCCCCGGTCACCGTGTAGTGCCACACACTGTTGCCGAATTCATCAAACTGGTTGAAGATCATTACATCATCACGGGTATCTTTCAACTCCCAGCATTTGTCATATATCTCTTTTACATTAGATTCACATCCGGGTGTAGCTATGACTTCCGATCCAATATCTTCAAGCCATTCAAATCTTTCACGGCTCATCTCTTCAGGAAGAATTGATATAGATTCACATCCCATAATGTAAGAATCGAATGCACCACCTCTGCAATAATTTCCTGTAGAAGGCCATACGGCTTTATGAAATGTAGGGTCAAACTCACCTGTAATTATTTTCGGAGCAAGGCAACCGTAAGCCGCTCCGACCTTGTGCGCACCCGTAGGGAAATATTTTCCCACAAGGAGAACGATCCTTGCATCTACTCCCGTTATTTCCTTCGGTAGTTCGATATAATTTACCCCGCCATACAAACCTCCGGTCTTTTTAGGTTCGTTCTTCCATGTTATTCTGAAAAGGTTCAGCGGATGGAGATCCCAGAGCCCTATATTCCGGAGTTCGTTCTTGATCGAGTCGGGGACCAGTTCCGGATTCCTCATCTGTTCAAATGTAGGTAGAATTATTTTCTTTTCTCTGAATCTCTGAGCAGACTTCTCAACTATTTCTTCGTTTATTATTTTGTCGGTTATACTTAACATTCCTTCTCCTGTAATTAATCGGGGTATAGAAACAATATAGCTTTTTTCATGGTTTTGTCAAGAGTGACGGGTCTGGAACGGGTGGTTTCAGATCTCTTTCATCCTGTTCCAGAGAATTTTGCTCAATTCGGAAGAATGCTCCAGAATTGATGATTCATCCAGGTTCAGGATCTTTTTCTCTTTCATTATGATGTTTCCGCCGGAAATGACGGAATCTATATCATTACCGGATATTCCGTATACAAAGTGAGATAAAAAATTACTTCTGTTAAAATCTGTACCGGGCCTGTAATCAAGGACAATAAGATTATTATCACCATCACCTGAAAATCCGCCATGCTGCAGATAATTATGTCCGTTTCTCAACCTGTTATAAATATCAGCAGGGCTATTCCCGCCGGAGAGATTACCGGTTAGAAATGCAGTTCTTGCACTGCTCAACATATCACTATTCATCCCGTCAGTTCCAAGGAGTAAATTTTCTTCAAGTCTTTCAGGGTCAAAGATCCCTACGCCATTATTAAGATTGCTTTCCGGATTCTGCACGATCCAGGATTCGGAATCAGCAAGGATATTTCTCTCTTTTTTATCAATATGAATGCAGTGTGCGAGAATAGATCTTTTGAGAGAGAGGGCACCGGAATCGGAAAGCCGTTCGATCACCCTCTTCCCATATTTGCTATGAGTAATTTTCTGATCAACCTGATCTTCAGCTGCATGAATATGGATGCCTGTCCCGTATTGTTCTGCCATGGAAACGGCTTTGCCGAGCAATTTCTCCGAAACCGTGAATGAGGCATGAAGTCCTACAAGGCCCTGCTTTCCGCTCTTTAGGTATTCTTCGGTCTCATAAAGGGCTTCACTTGCATGGCTCTCACCATCCCTGTCAGAAAGTTCATAACACAGAAGTGATGAAACTCCACACTTCGATAATGATCTTTCAATTGTGTCAAGTGAACCGGTTATGGAAAAAGGTGATGAATGGTGGTCAATAACAAATGTAACTCCGTTTCTGATGGATGCAATTGCAGTAGTTAATGCACTGAATTCGATCATCTCATTTGTGAGTGATCTGTCAAGTTTCCACCAGATATATTTCAGTATTTCATGGAAATCGACCGGCTGTTTTACCGGAGCCGGCATTCCTATAGCCAGTGCAGAATATATATGATGGTGAGAATTAACAAAGGATCTTGTTATGAATTTTCCTGAGCAATCGAGTATTTCCGAGTCTTCCGGGATAGAGTTAACCAGCTCAACTTTCCCGTCAGATCCTTTGCCGATCCTGAAATTTCCCTCAGAAAATTCAAGTGTTTTGTGATCAATAAATATTCCGTTCTTCAGGTAAAGAGGCTTCGTCATCTTTCCAACTCCTTCTTTACTGCAAGGCCGAACTCTCTGAAAGAATAAGGTTTCTTAATATACGCTCCCGCTCCCATTCTCTGAGCATCCTTGACCCTGACGGTTTCTGAGAACCCGCTTACTATAATTGCTTTAACATTAGAATCGATTTTACAAAGTTCTTTAAAGGTATCAAGCCCATCGATCCCGTTCTCAAGAAGCATATCGAGGACTATCAGATCGTGCCTTTTTCTCTTAAATTGTTTTACGGCATCTTCTCCTGAGTGAACAGTGTCAATCCTGTAATTCAGTTTTGTGAGATATTCACTTGCGATCTCTCTCGGCCCTGCTTCATCATCAACAACAAGTATTCTTTCTTTGTTCCCCATAAGTTCTGAAACAGGGATGCTCTCTTTAGGTTCGGGTATTCTTTCCGAAGTTGCAGGGAGGTCTACTACAATTGTTGTCCCTTCACCTTTTTTGCTGACTATATTAATTATACCTTTGTGATCCTGGACAGTTCCCCAGACGACGGACATTCCCAGTCCGGTCCCGTTCCTTTCATTGATCTTCTTTGTATAAAAGGGTTCGAAGATCTTATCCTTTTCCTCTTTGGTCATCCCGATCCCTTCATCCTGAATGGTTATTCTTATCTTTTTCTCTTCCCCCGATTTTTGCCCTGAGATGTTTTTTGTGCTGAGAATAATTGATCCTTTTTCTTTTATAGCTTCAGCACTATTCGAGATTAGATTCATGAACATTGCAGTGAGATGAATTTTAGAACCCTTGATATTATATAGGTCATCCTGCAGCCTTACATCAAATTTCACTTTCTGATAATCTTTTTTTATTTTCTCGAATTCGGTCGAATTAAAAAACTCTTTAATTATCAGATTTATATTTTCGGGTTGAAAATTTGCCATACCCCTTCTTGTCAGGGTGAGAAGATCCTCAACGATCGCAGCAGCTTTCTGACCTGAATTTTTTAGTTTTGTTATATATTCCTCAACTTTTTTCTTATCTGAAATATTCATCCGGATAAGGTCGGGGTAACTTACAATTGATGTCAATACATTATTAAGATCGTGTGCGACACCTCCTGCAAGCCTTCCGAGAGCTTCCATTTTTTCCGAGCTGTTTAATTTTTCCTGCAGAAATTTTTTCTCTTTTTCATATGCTTTTTGTGATGAGATATCTTTAAATGTAGCAACTTTTGCATCCCCTGATCCCAGATCAAAATTCCTTATTGTGCTCATACAAAATATAACAGAATAGTTTTTTGTCAGCAGGACAACTTCTATCGGAGTATCTGATCCGGAGAGCCCTTTCTTCCTGAGTGCAATATAGGAAGCATCATGAAAAAGTATAGATATTTTTTTACCCACAAGTTCTTTCATGGAATAATCTGTCATTTCAAGTAAAGCCCTGTTTACATCTACTATCAATTCGTCCTCGTCATAAAAAAGGATACCTTCATCAGCAGCATCAGAAAGTTTTTTAAACCTCCGTTCGCTCTCTTTAAGAGATTGATCAGCTCTTTTTTGTATTATTGCTGCTGCGATTGTTGTTGAAATAGTAAGGAGGACATCCATATCTTTTCCGGAATATGCATTCGGGTCCGAATAACTTTGAACTGCAAGAACTCCTATGATTCCTTCACTTCTTGATCTTAAGGGAACGCCCAGCCATGAAGCACTATCAGTTCCGATAAGTTCTATTTTCTCATTTTTAAAAAGCTGTCCGATCTGATATTTGTTTGCAAGGAGAGGAGTTCCATTTTGAACAACATAGTCGGTAAAACCACTCTTCAGATATAGAATTTCCTCAGGTTCATTGATCTCTTCAGGATTCTCATCCACTCCATACGGGATCTGGTAAAGATGCTCTTCTTTGTCTACAACAAGAGCGATGTAAAAATTCTTTGCATCCATTAACTTGTTAGTTTCTTCCCTGACTATTGAGAGGAATTCTTCAAGACTTTCAGATTCTCCTGTAGCTCTCGATATGTTAAATAGCACAGAATTGATCCTTTCAGCTTTCTTCCGCCTGGTTATATCCCTTACTACCGCAATAATATTTTTGTTTTCATTGATCTCAACAAGATTCAGGCTGACCTCAGTATCGATAAGTTCACCGTTAAGTTTAGTATGCTTCCACTCAAAGAACTGAGGATTTCCATTAAGCGCAGATTGAACTTTCTCCAGTGCAGCATCTTTTGAAAATTTCCCACTTGGCTGATATTCCGGAGAAAGCTCATAAGGTTTTGCATTCATAAGTTCATCTTTTGATCTGCACCCGTAAAGTTCAAGTGCTTTTTCGTTGCAGTCGATGAAATCCATTCCATCCATCAGCAGAACTGCATCATTTACGGAATTAAGGAGAGAAGTACTATCATCAGCTATGCTTTTAAAGCTTGTTTTAAATGGTTGCTTTTCGTTTTGTTGAGTGCCCATTAAGATTACTCCAAAGTATAGCATAATAATTCAACAATCTGAACATGAATGAGGAAGAGAGTTATTTGTTAATTTTAATCAAAGGGAGCTTCTTTTGCCTTTTTCCGTTGAATGTGCAAAATGCATTTGCTACAGCTGCAGCTGTCGGGACAAGCCCGATCTCACCTATCCCTTTTGCCCCATAGGGGCCTATCGGGTCTTCCACCTCGACACCTCTGACTATTATTTCCGGAAGGTCTCCTATCCTTGGAAGGCCCAGATCTTTTAGTTTCGTGCTGACAGGATACCCGTTTTCGACTTTCAGCTCCTCTGAAACAGCATATCCAAGTCCCATGAGAACAGCACCTTCAATCTGGCCTTCAAAAAGAGCCGGGTTGATTATTTTCCCTCCATCATGAGCCGCTATTACCTTTTTTATATTGCCGTGGTCATCCAGAGAGACAAGTTGTGTTGCATAACTGTAAGAATAGTGGGTGATCACTTCGCCACCGGCACCTGGCTTTGTAGAGTTTTCAAAACTCCATCTTCCGCTATATGTTTTTCCTTTTAGTTGGGAGAGAGAATTTTTCTCCAGGTCTTTTTTAAGTTCCCTGCAGGCTTCTATTATTCCGTTGCCTATCAATACGGTACCACGGCTTGAGGTTGTCATGCCAGCGATAGCACCATCTTCGGTTTTGACCCTTACTTCTATTACCTCAGGGTCAATACCTGTTTCTGTGCTGAGGACCTGAACTGCAACAGTATCTACTCCCTGCCCCATCTCAGTCCATCCGTGACATAATCTGACTTTCTTTTCGGATATGATCTCGATCTTTATTTCTGAGAAATCTATCATTCCGTTTCCTATCCCGGAGTTTTTTATTCCACAGGCGAGTCCTACATACTTTTCCATATAAAAATCATCTCTGACCGATAAAAGTGTTTCCCTTACTCCGACCCCGTCTCCGAGGATCTGTCCTGTAGCTGTTTTTGACCCCTTGACCAGCGCATTGTCATATCTTATCTGCCATCTGTCAAAGCCGCCCTTTGAACAAAGCTCATCTATACAACTTTCGATAGCGAATGTTACCTGGTTAACTCCGAATCCTCTCATGGCTCCGGATGGTATATTGTTTGTATATAATGTTTTAGATTCAATATCGACCGAAGGAAAATGGTATGCTCCTGTAGCATGTCCTCCTGCCCTCTCAAGCACCTTGGTCCCGACTGAGGCATATGCACCTGTATCTCCGATTATCCTTGCCTTCAGTGCAGTGAATTTCCCGTCTTTATCACATCCGACTTCGTAATCCATAATGAGAGGATGTCTTTTAGGGTGCATACGGATCGACTCTTCCCTTGAGAATTTAAGCTTTACAGGGAGTTTTGTCAGCCATGAAAATAGTGCAGCATGGCCCTGAACTGTCATATCTTCTTTTCCACCGAAACCTCCTCCATTAGCAAGGAGCTTTACTGAAACCTTCTCTTCGGGTATTCCGAGAATGCGGGCTACCTGTCTCCTGTCCTCATATATTCCCTGACTCTGTGAATATAATTCCAGTCCTTCATTTCCGGCAAGTATTGCAATTGCAGCTTCAGTTTCCAGAAATGCATGCTCTATTCTCTGGGTCTCATATCTTCCTTTAACTAAATAGTCCGATGAAAACAGCAAATCACCTGCATCACTTCCTCTTTTTATTATTGATGTGTCCAGAAGGTTTCCCCCCGGATGTACTTTGATCTCACTATTTTCCGCCTTTTCCATATCTGTCAGTGGTTCTAATACTTCATATTCAATATCAATGAGTCCTGCAGCTTCCCTTGCTGTATCTTCCGAGTCGGCAACAACGCCGGCAATTACATCACCTATATATCTTGTTGTTTCGCCTGTGGAGATCATGAGAGGCCAGTCGTTATAGATCAGTCCGAAATATCTTTTACCGGGGATATCTGTTGAAGTGACTATCCTGATGACACCGTTCAGGCTTTCAGCTTTTTGTGTGTTGATACTGATGATCTTTGCTCTCGGGTGATCAGAGAATCTCAAAGCCGAGTAGGCTAAATTCGGGAGGTCAAGGTCATCAACATACGGAGATGTCCCTATTGCTTTTTCATAAGCTTTATACTTCGGTAAACTGGTGCCGATTCTGCCGCTTTTTTCTATAACTTCAGCCTCTCCGCTATTAAGGGTTTTTACTGCTTCTGTTGATGCATCAATAATTTTTTTATAACCCGTACATCTGCAATAATTTCCCCTTAATGATTTTACAATTAAATCCTTTGATGGTGATGGTTCATGGTCAAGAAGGATCTTAATTCTTGTTATAAATCCTGTTGTACAGAATCCGCATTGAACTGCTCCCTTCCTGACGAATGCATTTGCTATGATCTCTTTAACTCTTTCCGGAAATCCTTCCATTGTAAAAATTTCAGCACCTTCTATCTTATCCATCCTTGTTATACAGGAGAGTTTAGGTTTTCCGTTCATCTCCACCATACATGCTCCACAGAAAGCCTGACCGGAACATCCGTCTCTGACACTTTTTATGTTTTCCGTATCCCTTAAATAATTGAGAAGGGTCAGGTCCCCATTTCCTGAGAATGTTTTATTTGAACCGTTAAGTTTGAATTTTGTCATTTTGTTACTCCGAAGAATTATACATTATCGTATCAGGTTTTTATATCGAGCCAATTGCAAAAATAAATTCTATTGCAGTTTGCTGCAATTCTCCCTGGCTTCACATCTTCACAAAAAAATCCTCAATGTAGCATGTGGCTACGTCTCCGGTTTTTTTACTCAGATGCTTTACCATGAAAAATTTCGCTAAACTTCATAACAAATCTATTATTGCAATTAGCTCGTCTTTACAAACTTACGATAATTATCTAAAATCTAGGTATTGAAAACTTAAGGAGGAAGAATGAATAAAAAATTAGGTCTTGGATGCGGTACATTTCTGATAATTGCTCTGGTAATAGTAGTGATTCTGGTAATGTGGGGTATTAAAGTAAACAATAATATGGTTGCGAAGGAAGAGAATGTAAAAGAGAAATGGAGTCAGGTTGAGAATGTTTATCAAAGGAGATTTGATCTGATACCTAACCTTGTTGCTACAGTAAAAGGGTATGCCGAGCATGAGAAAGATACATTCATAGCGGTTACGGAAGCAAGGTCCAAGGTTGGAGGGCAAATTAATGTTTCAGATGACATAATTAACAATCCTCAGGCTTTACAGAAATTCCAGCAGGCTCAGAGTAGTTTGGGAAGTGCACTCCAGAGATTGATGGTTGTTGTGGAAAAATATCCGGATCTGAAAGCTAATGAAAACTTTCTCAATCTTCAAAACCAGCTGGAAGGTACGGAGAACAGGATCGCTGTTGAGCGAAGAAGGTTCAATGAAGCAGCACGTGAATTTAATACATACATAAAAGTTATCCCCAATTCATTCATTGCATCATTCAGGAACTTTAAAGAAAAAGCATATTTTCTTTCTGATGAGGGGGCAAAGACAGCACCGAAAGTAGAGTTCTAAAAATATGAAAAATCTAAAATTTTCTGATTCGGATCTTGAAAAGATCGAAAAAGCTGTAAAGGAAGCAGAGGGGGAGACCTCAGGTGAGATAAAAGTAGCTTTTATTCGTGAAAGTTATGATTATGCAAAATTTGAACTTTTATTTGCATTGATCGCCGGATTCCTCTCCCTTGGAGTTCTAATGATATTCCCCGAAAAAATTGAGATTTTTGTAAAGAATATGTTCTGGGAGTATTCTCCGGTATATACTGCTATCTTTTTCGGGATCTTTCCCTTTCTGATAATTACGATCTTCTATCTTCTCGGTAATCTTTCATTTATTGACAGGATGATCGTTCCCGGGTCTGTAATGGCGAGAAAAGTTAATGAAAGGGCGGTAAGATATTTTATGGAGTCCGGAATTTTTAACACCCGTGACAGGACCGGAATTCTGATTTTTTTGTCATTTCTGGAGAGAAGAGTTGAACTTATTGCTGACAAAGGAATTGGTGCGAAAATCCCGAAAGATAGGTGGGAGGGTGTAGTTTCCCATATTACCGATGGGATCAGATCAGGGAAAACACTGGAGAATTTGGTTGAGTCGGTCAGGGAATGCGGTATCATTTTGTCAGAAGCTGATAAGTTCCCGATAAAACCTGATGATGAAAATGAACTTGAAGATAACGTCTCAGTTCTGGAGAGATAAAATGAAGAAAATAATTTTATTAATATTGATTATTTTTTTTGTTAATACTCTCCATCCGGCAGGATTTCCGAAACTGAAAGGGAGAGTGAATGACTATGCGCATATTCTTTATGATGATCAAGAGAAGAATATAGAATGGTTGCTTGAGGATCTTGAGAAAAAAACTTCTGCACAGGTTGTTCTCCTTACCATCGATACGCTCAATGGAGATACAATTGAAGATTATTCAATCAGGCTTACCGAGCAGGAAGATTGGAAAATAGGGCAGAAAGGGCTTGACAATGGTGTCATCCTGATTATCTCAATGAAAGAGAGGAAACTTCGGCTTGAGGTAGGGTACGGACTGGAAGGTGCTCTGACTGATCTTAAGAGCAGTTATATAATCAGGAAATTGATTGTTCCCGGTTTTAAAAAAGGGGAGTATTATCATGCGATACTGAGAGGACTGACTACTGTTTCCGGCATTATCTCCAAGGAGTACGATATACCACCCGAAGATTTGAAAAAATTTAAAGAAAAAAAGAATGAGAACCAGGGTGTCTCATTTATTATCTTCATAATAATCTTTTTCTTTTTCGTACTTCCCGCTTTTTCAAAATCGAAGGGGAAAGGCGGCTCCATATTCTGGGGCGGAGGAGGTTTTGGCGGCGGTTCTTCCGGCGGATTCGGAGGTTTCTCCGGAGGTGGTGGAAGTTTTGGTGGTGGTGGAGCATCAGGCGGCTGGTGATCGCTGAAGGCCGGAAAAGCCCGGGCCGGAATATTATACCGGGCTTACAATTTTCGTTTGTATTTTTTGCTATTGCTTTTGTGTTCTGGTTTGTACCAGGATTGGATAAGAGTATTCTCATTTTTCATAATCCGATTTATCATAAAGAAGTTCTTCTCAGTTTCCTGAAATTTCTTACTGATGCAGGGATACCCTTTTCAATTATTATCTGTTCGGTCCTGGTTTATTTCCATACGGGAGAAAAAGATGAGAAAGGGGAAAATGTAAAGTTTTTCTTGGTTGTTGCTTTTTCTCTGTTCATTGCAGGAATAATGGGTGATGTACTAAAACTGATCATAGGGCGTGAAAGGCCAGTTGTAGAATTGGCAGGTGCTATCGAAAGTATAAAAACACATCGAACTCTCTCATTTCCTTCCGGGCATACTGCAAAAATAATGGGGCTGGTTATCCCTTTTGTTTCGCTTTCCATGAATAATGTCAGATCCCTTAATTTATACAAAGGACTTATTCTTTTCACGGGAATTATGGTTGCTTATTCCAGGATCGCGCTTCAGGCCCATTTCCCAAGTGATGTGATGGGGGGGGTTGCAGTCGCATTTCTTTTCTTTCCCTTATCTGCTTTACTGGCTGAAAAATATAGCAAAAAGTACGGGATCCATAATTCCAGAAACTTTGTGATAATCCTGCTCTGCCTCGCATTCATCCTGGCATTCATTGAAATGAGCTTGTAACATTTTTTTGGGGACGGTCTTTTAATTTTTTTAATGAGCCTGTAATATTTCCTGGGGACGGTTCCATTTTTGTTAACAAAAATGGATGGGGTATGAATATATTTACGTGCTATGGAAAAAATTAAAAAATTAAAGGACCGTCCCCAGTATATTTATTATAAATTATTTAATGTTAAGAACTGATAATATTTTTGTAGTTTTCGGGGTCGGTGTCCCCTTCGGTGTTGACGAGGATCACTTTTGAATCTTTCCCGATTTCTATCTTTGATTTTGCAGGTTCAAGATCTTTGTCGGTCATCAATGCTATCAGTCCTGCAAGGCCTGAAGCTCCGGACTCTCCTGATACAATTCCTTCAGAGGCATACAATCTCATTGCATCCTTCGCATGTTTGTCAGGGATTGAAATAAAGAGATCTGCAGAATCTTTCAGTATGGGCCATGCCAGGGTCGAAGGTACTCCGCAATTAAGCCCTGCCATGATGGTTTTCATTTTCCCTTTTGTTGCTACAGCTTTCCCCTCTATGATCGATTCCAGATAGCATGAGGCTTCTAATGGTTCAACTATAACTATCTTCGGCCTGTCCGCCCCTAATTGTTTTGTAAGCCAGGAAGCACCTGAAGCAGCAAATGCACCGGCCCCGGCCTGAAGGAAAATAAAATCGTTCTTCCCGATATTATATTCAGAAATTTTTTCTTCCATTTCCCTGAATAGTGTTGAATATCCGTTCAGAACCCATGATGGGATATCGGTATATCCCGGATATGCTGTATCTGCGATCTCAAACCAACCGTTCTTTTTAGCTTCCGCTGAAGCAACTTTCACGCAATCATCATAAGTCCCGTCCACGATAACAACTTTTCCGTTTTCAGCTTCAATATTCCTGATCCTTGATTTGACAGTTTCCGAAGGCATAAAAATAACAGAATTGTGGCCGAGCATCTTTGCTGTCCATGCGACAGCTTTTCCGTGATTGCCATCTGATGCGGCACAGAAAGTGAATTTCCCCAACTTGTCCAATTTCTCTTCATCCCTGAAGCTTTGGAAATCGAATCCTGTCCCGTATTTTTCTTCCCAGATCTTTTTAAGAACTCTGAAGATCGCATAACTTGCACCAAGAGCTTTGAATGCCTTGATGCCGAATCTGCCTGATTCATCTTTTGCTAATATTTTCCTTACTCCGAGATCATTTGAAGTGTTTGTCAGTTCAATAAACGGAGTTGGTTTATAGCCGGATAATGATCTGTGGAAATCTATCATATCGTTGTTTTTAAGAAAATCAAATTCTTTTTCATTCCATGACGGGAGAGCCTTTCTTTTTGAGTTAAAATAATATTTACACATTTTTTTCACTTTTATATCTTTTTGGTTTTTAATACGTTGTAAAAAAAGCTTCCTGTCGGATTTGCAACCAGAGATGTGATCATCCCGAGTGTCCCTGCTTCAGGAGGAGAATGTCCTGCAAAATACAGTAACAAGCAGACAGACAATCCTGTTATAGAAGAGAATATTGCCCCGAATCTGTTAACTTTCTTTGAGAATAATCCCCAGACGAAAGGTCCGAGGAAAACAGAGCCGATCGCGCCCCATGAGATACTGAGGACAGATACTATCGTGTCTATATTCAGAGCAGCAAGAATAACTGATAGCATGACGAAAAAACCGTTCATGAATCTCATTAAAAGTGTCAGATTTTTGTCAGAGATATTTTTGTTAATAAACCCGGCATAAAAATCTTTTGAGAAAGAAGAACTTGATATGAGAACAAGAGCTGCAAGGGTTGACATTGACGCGGAGAGGATTAGCAAAAGGATTACAACCGATAGAGATTGTGGAATTACTCTGGCAAGAAGTTCCGGCATCAGGATGTCAAAAACAGGTTTACCATCTTTGAATGCCAGAGGATTGTTAGCCGGGTTAAGAAATATCCTGGTTGTTGACCCAACGAAATAGGCGACTCCTCCTATAAGAATAGCAAATAATGTTGAAGCAAACATGCCTGTCCTTACTGCAGATCTGTCTTTTATTGCATAAAATTTTTGTACCAGTTGAGGCATTGCAAAAGGGGCAATGCTGGTGAGAAAAATAAGACAGAACAGAGGCCAGATTCCCGGAGGCCCCACTGTGGATACCAGTTTGGGGTTAATATTTCTAAGTGACTCTGTAATATTTCCTAATCCATTTCCGGTTTTGATTGTGCTGACCAGAAGTATAAGAACTCCAATCGTCATTATAATACCGAAAATCATATCGATCATTGCCATGGATTTGTATCCGCCAAGTACTATATAGGTAGCTGTGAATAACCCGATGAATACCAGAGCCTGCCAGTATTCAATTCCAAAGTTAGCTTCGAAAAGGTAGGATAATCCCATAAAGACAGCTGCTGAATATGGAATTAAAAAAATAAAGATCGAAAAGGAGGAGAATAGCTTCAGGAATTTACTATCATACCTCTTTTCCAAAAATTCATTCATTGTGGAGATCTTATATTCAACAGAAACCTTTTTTATCTTCCAGCCCATGATCCACCAGACCCCCAACACTCCGACAAGAGAATTGAAGAGTGCTATCCACAAACTGGAATAACCGAAACCCCAGCCGATCTTTCCCGCAAATCCGATAAAAAGTACTGCGGAAAAATATGCTGTTCCATAGGAAAATGCAGACATCCATGGGCCTACTTTCCCTCCCCCCAGAAAAAAATCCGAGAATGACCTGGTCTTCCTGAGGCCGATCACTCCGATAGTTACGATCATTATTGCATACAGGCTTAATACTAATATTTTTACAGCCATTACTTCCTCCGGGTTTTTGTTTTATACATTAATTCAAATCTGATCCAATTATAACTTTCCGCTCCAGTGAAATAAAAATTCCCCGGCTTGAAGTGTTCCCATAAAAAATGGCCGGTAAGATTTTTTAAGATAACAAAATTCATACGGTTGATCATCAGGAATCCTCTATATTTGCCGGCACCTCCGGGAAAATCCAGGGCGAGATTTTTTTCAGGGGCACCGAGTATATTAAACGTTGTATTAAGATACCCTTTCTTGAATATTCTGGTTACAAAGGAGATGTAGATCGATGAGATATTGCTCCAATTGGCTATCCCGCTTTCATTTATCAGTGTGTAGATATATGATTCGCTCCATTTCGGCCATTTTGAGAACGGAGGTTCCCAGCCCTTAATAATTTTATCTCCGGGAGAGTTCCCCGAAAGGAATATCCCGCCGATTATCACTCTTTTCAGGATCCGGTTACCCAGATCTCTGTCCAGATGAAAATGACCTCCGAACGTTCTGATTTTTTTGTTTTCAAAATTACCGTTTTGAATTGCGCCTTCGGTTGTAAGATGCAAATTGTTTTTTAACCTGAAGGATAACTTTGTTCCGAGTGTGTTAGCAGACAAACTCCATGATCCGTTATCATGAATATCGGTTTTCTTGTTCAAATAGTATAGGTCAATATTATTTTTGTTTATTTTCCTCTGATAATAAAAGCCATACCCTCTGATATCATGTTCGTTCATTCTCTGTTCTCTGTCATTTATTACAGGTAACAATTCGTCGGTTTTTTGTGCATACAATTGGAATAGGGAGATTTCCCCTATGTTACGAAGGTTAATATCTGCCCTTATCGCATCAAAGTAAATAGATCTGGATCCGTCGTAAGTGCCGCTGTCAACCACAACAAATCCCTCACCGAGAAAGATGTTCTGTCTTCCCAGGGTAAGGGTTACCGGCATGCTGAAAATATCATGTATCTTAAAGTAGAGATTATCCACAAATATTTCGTGTAGATTAAAATCTTTATCCGGTTTGAAGTAAATACGGAACTCGTTTGTTACCTTAAAATAGATCTCTGCTTTTTTTGAAAATTTCCATTTTAATCCTAATGAAGTTCTGTTTCTTGTAAAGGTGGTACTGCCCTCTTTTGAGCTATCGAGAGTTATCGGATTATCCCAGGAGACGAGTCTGAAACGTTCCGAAAAATCTATTGTCAGATTGTCATTCAGATTGGCCGATAGAGGGGTTGCGTAAAGGAGAATAAAAAAGAATAACAGGGATAAGGATATAAAATGTTTCAATTGCATTCCCGATTATAACTGATAACCTGAATATCATCAATTTGTTCATTTCGTTTCGGCTCTCGCCATCATCCACTTCGCTCCCGCGCCGTATGCTCTCATACGGCTATGCTGCCCGGCCTCGGGGTTCACGATATTAGCGAGTCACCCCTCCAGGCCCACGAGAGCAGATAGATGGCTACGCCTGACACTCTCCCTACAAGTAAAATATCATTCTTTTTGTGAGGGAACGAAACAGAGCGGCTGGGAACCGGTTTTACCGAAGCGGCGATGTTCCGAAGGAAAAAAGCTACTGTCTGAGTATGCTTCTTTAGAAGCATGCGAGTTGGCTTTTTAATGCCGCTGAATAATACCTGGTCAGACGCGTCGTGGTGAAAGAACAAATGAATGATATTTGAAAATTCCTTAACTCCAAAAGTAATTACGGAAAAAGCCACTCCTCCCTGAAACATTTCATTTTTGACTTTAGAAGGAGGGTGTGATAATTTTTTTCAGGGCAAATGGGAAAGAGAATAATTATAATAGTAATAGATAGTGTCGGTGCCGGCTATATGGATGATGCCGCTGAATTCGGTGATATTGGCGCAAATACTCTGGGTAATACTGCAGAAAGGGTCGGAGGGCTCAACCTTCCAAATCTGAAAAAACTGGGATTGGGAAATATTATTGATATAAAAGGTGTTGATCCTGTTAAATATCCTGCCGGGAAATTCGGAAAGATCAGTGAAGCATCGAAAGGGAAGGATACCATGACAGGCCATTGGGAAATGATGGGGATCATAAGTGAGGAAGCTTTTCCTCTTTACCCGGATGGTTTCCCGGAAGAAATTATTAATGAGTTCAAGAAGATGACCGGTGTTAAGGGGGTCCTCGGAAATATTGCAGCCTCGGGTACGGAGATCATAAAAGAGCTTGGAGTTGAACATATGAGGACAGGTTTCCCAATAATTTATACCTCCGGTGATTCTGTTTTTCAGATAGCGGCACATAATGATACGATCCCGCTGGACAAACTTTATGAGTATTGTGTTCAAGCAAGGGAAATGTGTGATAAGTATAAAATCGGGAGAGTGATTGCCCGTCCTTTTATCGGCAATGAAGGATCGTTCAGTCGTACTACCGACAGGAGAGACTATCCGATGATCCCTCCGAAAGATACTATTCTTGATCTGATAGAGAAGAGCGGGTTTGTTGTATCCGGGATAGGAAAAATAGAAGATATATATGCAAAGAAGGGAGTGAGCAGAGCGATCCATACAAAGAGCAACAAGGATGGAATGGATGTTATTACGAAAGAAATGTCTATAACTAAAGAGGGGCTGATCTTCGCAAACCTGGTTGATTTTGATATGCTCTACGGCCACAGGCGGAATGTGGAAGGGTATGCTTCAGCTCTGGAAGAATTTGATAAAATGCTGGGAGAATTTACCGGCTTATTGGAGCAGGAAGATATCCTTGTGATAACGGCAGATCATGGCTGTGACCCAACCTTCAAAGGGACTGATCACACTAGAGAATTTATCCCGCTGCTTGTTTACGGTAAAAATATTTCTCCCGAAGATCTTGGTATAAGGGAAACTTTTGCAGATATAGGTGTTTCTGTGCTTCATCACCTCGGGATCAATAATCCGGGTTTCCCGGGAAAGAGTTTTATATAAGAGTATATTATTAAGGAGATATCATGGATATTTATGCAAATATGATCGAGGCAGTTGAATTCATAAAGAGCAGGACCAATCTAACTCCGGAAACAGGAATAATCCTAGGGTCAGGACTGGGTGACTTTGCTGATGATGTTTATGATAGTGTTGTTATTCCCTATGAGGATATCCCCCATTTTAAGAAGGTCATGGTAAAAGGGCATGCCGGGAATCTGGTAATAGGACTCATTTCGGGGAAACCTGTTGCGGTGCTTCAGGGACGATATCATTTTTATGAAGGGCATGATATCAAAGATGTTGTTTTCCCGGTGAGAGTATTGTGTTCCCTTGGGATAAAAAATTTGATAATAACTAATGCTGCCGGCGGGATCAATGCTGCTTTTGCTCCCGGAGACCTGATGGTAATAAATGACCATATAAACCTGATGGGTGAAAATCCTTTGTCAGGAGATAATGATGAGAGGATGGGGCCCCGGTTCCCTGATATGAGTACAATTTATGATAGATCCATGTCCGAAAAAATAATCTCAACAGCAAGATCTATGAGTATTTCCATTAAATCAGGAGTATATGCAGGACTGAGAGGCCCTTCGTATGAAACTCCTGCAGAGATCAGAATGCTGAAGACCATTGGTGCCGACAGTGTCGGGATGTCAACCGTGCCCGAAAGCATTGCAGCTAAACATATGGGGATGAATATTGCAGGGATCTCATGTATTACTAATTTTGCAGCGGGAATTACAGATCAGCCGCTGGACCACAAAGAGGTTACAGAAACTGCAGACAGGGTTAAAGAAGATTTCATCACTCTGCTCACAAGGGTTATAAGTATATTCTGAATTATTAGCTTCCTGATGTTTGTATCTTTTTCCCTATCTGATAAAATGTACAAAAGGAGTTTTCATGGATAAAGAAGAGATCAAGAGAATTATTGCCAGCGTTAATACTTTTTATTATGAAGTAAAAGACAGGGAACTTGATCATTTTGAATACCTGGGAATTTCAAAAACTGCAACCCAGAAAGAGATCGAAGATAAATTCCAGAGCTTCCTGCATGAATTTCCACCGGGAAGTGATTCTCAAATTTCCGACCCGGATATAAAGGAGAGATTTGCTTATATCCTGAACAGAGGAAGGCAGGCATATAATATTGTTGCGGATTATAGCAAAAGGGCAGAATACGAGAAGAACGGATTCAGAGAAAAATCAGAGATTCCAGAGGAAGATGACCCGATTGAAAAGGCGAGAAATATGTACAGGAAAGGTAAGGCCCTTTATCAAAGGCAGCAGTTTCTCCCGGCTATCTCTCTTCTGGAACAATCTATAGCAATAGATCCCAAAGCAGATGCTTATCTCCTGGTGGGTATGATCCAGACCGGTTTCCCTGAACTGAGGAGGAAGTCTGAAACGAATCTGCTTAAAGCTGCTGAACTCGAATCCTGGAATGCAGAACCATATGCAGCTCTGGGGCTTTTGTTCTACCATGAAAGACTTCTGAAAAGGTCAGAGGGCTATTTCCGGAAGGCTCTTGAACTTGATTCTTCACATGCTCTTGCAAGGAGAAGGCTTGAGGAAATTGCAGGGCCTGATAAAAGAGATATCGTTGGAGAAGTTCAGGATAAGCTGAAAAAGGCACTCCCGTCAATCTTCGGGAGAAAGAAAAAGTAATCACGTCTCTTTCCTGATCCTGCTGTTTATGGTATAATCCTTTCTACCAAATTAACTTAATCAATTATTGGGGAAATCTTAAAGATATCTGAATAATAGTATGATTATATATAGGGAAGAAAATGGAAGATGCAGTAATTAGAAAAATTAGAAACATTGGTATTGTGGCCCATATTGATGCCGGCAAGACCACTACAAGTGAAAGGATCCTCTTTTTTACGGGGCTTACTCATAAGATAGGGGAAGTTCATGACGGGCAGGCTGTAATGGACTTTATGAAACAGGAGCAGGAGAGAGGGATCACTATCACTTCTGCAGCTATTACAACCCAATGGAAAGATCATAAGATCAATGTGATCGATACACCGGGGCATATAGATTTTACTCTGGAAGTTGAAAGATCTCTTCGTGTCCTTGATGGAATTGTTATGGTATTTTGTGCTGTTGGCGGTGTTGAACCCCAGAGTGAAACCGTATGGCATCAGGCGGACAGATATAAAGTTCCGAGGATCGCATTTATCAATAAGATGGACCGTCAGGGGGGAGACCTTCTCCAGACTGTCGATATGATGAATGACATGCTGGGTGCAAATGCTATTCCGTTCCAGATACCGATCGGTAAAGAGGAAAATTTTCAGGGAGTTGTTGATCTGATATCAATGAAGGCTATCACTTATAACGGAATTGAGCAGATTGTCGGAGATATTCCGGAAGATCTTAAAGTTCAGGCCGAGAAATCGAGAGATGCGATCGTTGAAAAACTGGCAGACTTTAATGACAGCCTTATGGAGAAATATCTTGAAGGTGAGGAAATAATCGCTGAGGATATTATTAGTGCTACCAGGGAAGCAGTTCTGAAGCTTCTTATAACTCCGGTCTTCTGTGGTACAGCTTTTAAAAATAAAGGGGTAAGGCTTCTTCTTGATGCAGTTGTCGATTATCTTCCTTCTCCAATAGACAGGGGCATTGTTCTCGGATATGACCCGGATGATACTGAAAAAACATTATCAAGAAAGCCTTCCTGGAAGAGGCCATTCTCAGCTCTTGCTTTTAAAATTATCAATGATAACTTTGTCGGGCAACAAACTTTTATAAGAGTATATTCCGGTGAATTAAAAGCCGGGAGTTATATTTACAATTCAACTAAAGATAAAAAAGAGAGAGTAAGCAGGATCATGAGGATCCATGCTAACAGCAGAGAAGATATGAGTGAGATCAGAGCCGGAGATATCGGAGCGTTGATAGGGACCAAGTTCACTACAACAGGAGATACTATTTGCGATGAAGATAACCCGATACTCCTCGAGAACATCCATTATCCTGAAACTGTAGTAGATCTGAAGATAAATCCGGCAAACGTAAAAGACAGAGATAAGCTGGGTCTGGCTCTCAATAAGATGTCACTCGAAGATCCGTCTTTCAAGGTCAACTATGATAATGAAACAGAAGAAACCGTTATATCAGGAATGGGTGAATTGCATCTCGAAGTAATAGTAGACAGGTTAAAGAATGAACATAAAGTGGATGTTGAAGTAGGAGAGCCTGCTGTTGCATTCAGAGAGACCATATCAGCAGAGGTTCGTCATGAATATAAATATAAAAAGCAGTCAGGCGGCCATGGTCAGTATGCACACATAGACTTCAGGATCGAGTCCAATCCCGGGAACGGCCTTGAGTTTGTTGATACGATAAAAGGGGGTAATATCCCCAGGGAATATATTCCTGCAGTAAGAAAAGGATTTGAAAGCACCATGAAAAAGGGGCTTTTGGCGGGGCATCCGATGGTTGATATTAAGTTCACTCTGATCGATGGAAGTTTTCATGCGGTGGACTCGAGTGAAATGGCATTCAGAAGTTGTACTGAACAAGCATTGAGAAGTATTATTTCCAAAGCTTCTCCAAAACTTCTCGAACCGATAATGAAGATCGAGATCAACACTCCGGATGATTATATGGGTGATGTAATCGGTGATGTGAACAGAAGACGCGGACATATAGATAACATGAGAAGACACAGGAAAGGATCTCAGAAACTGAACGGGATCGTCCCCCTCAGGGAGATGTTCGGATATGCTTCTGCTTTAAGGACAATATCGAGCGGAAGGGCAAACTATTCGATAGAATTTTTGAAATATTCCCAATTACCCAACTCCATTGCAGAAGATATAATAAAAGAATATAAAGAGCAGGATAAATAGAACTATTTTTTTCTGTATGTTCTTTCAGCCGCTTTTAGCAGTGCTTTCTTTGGCATAAATCGTTTAAGGAATAGCATTAGTTTATAAACAAATCCGGGGATACCCAGTAGTTTTTTCTTTTTAAAGGATTTGATCGCTTTCGCTGCAACCCTTTCTGCACTCCAGTTGAAAAAATCATCTGATCCCCTGAGTTTATCCAGTCCTGAATTTGAGAGCATTTCTGTTGCTATCCCTCCGGGAGCGAATGATGAAATTGTTATGTTTTCCCCACTGTTCTCTTTGCTTAAAATTTCAGTGAATACCTGTGCGCCATGTTTGCTGGCTGTGTAGGCCCCCTGATATACAAGAGGAAAAAAAGCGCCCATACTTGTGATGTTGAGGATCGCCCCTTCTCCTTTCTTTTTAAAATAGTCAAGAAATAGCAAACTCAACTTAATCGGGGCTTTCATATTCACTTCAATTATTTTTTCATATTTTTCAAAATCTTTTATATCTGCCGGATTGAAATCTGTCATACCTGCATTGTTGATTATCCCGAAAATTTCTCTTTTCCCTGTGCTTTCCCGAAAAAGATTTTCAACACTTTTGGGATCGGAGAGGTCAGATTCGATAACAATTACTTCTCTTTTAAATTCACTCTCGATCCTCGATTTAAGTGAATCGAGCTTCTCTTTTCTTCGAGCAGTAATAATAAGGTTCGCGCCCTCTTTTGAGGCCAGTTCCAGTGCAAGAGCTTCACCGAGACCTGAAGAGGCACCGGTCACCACGAGCCATTTATTTTTGAAATCAAGTTTTCCCATTTTTTTATTATATCAGATAATCACTTGTTAGTATTAAAAATAAGGGACGGGGCTTCCCATGTAACATTGTCTCCGATGAGGCCGTTTTTATAGCTTACAATTTCAAGTTTTTCAGGAATGAATTTGATGAGTGTGAAGCCCTCTCTGTTTCCGGAGTAGAATTCTTCCCATCCTTTTTTAAAATATTTTATTTTTTCATCCCGATCATTTTTAATAATACCTTTTCCTTTTAGAATTACATATCCATCTCCATTGGGAGATTCATAATAGAGAGAGATCTTATTGTTCTTTTTTATCTCCTCCACTTTTCTGCTTTTGGAATTAGTACCCATCCAGACTATCCATTTATTGTCAGGCGGAAACGGGTCCATCATCCTTGCATTCGGATAACCATCCACCCCGGTTGAGATCAATACACAAAATTTTGAAGATTTAATTATTTCTTTTGCAGATTTCAGGATGATATCTTTATTGTTGTTTCCGGAAAAGTCGAATCCGGTAATTAAAAAGAAAATTATAATAAAAAGAGAATATCTATATTTCATTTCTCCTCCACACATTCATTATAAATAATTCCCAAAATAGTTTATACCCTCACCTGATCCCCCTTTGATCCCCCTTGAGGAAGGGGGAAATCTGTTTGTAATACTGCCCCCCTTTTTAAGGGGGGAGCCGGAGCGGGGGATTAAATGTTGAGACGCACTATATGGGGACGGTGCGTGACTTCCTGACTTTATATTTTCAGTTAGATATTTGTTTTAAAAGGGGGCAGGCACCATAGTGATAGAGTAATTGGTGAGAGGTAAGAGGTTTTGGTGGGAGATTTAAATAACCTATTACAAGTTACCCCTGTCCAGAAGAGCTTTAACTAAAAGGGGTGAAATATAATGTTAGAAGTTTATCAAAATTGACTTTTATCACATGCTTGAATAGAATCTTATAGCAAGATTTAGAAATACAATGTTCTAAATAATATTATTCAAAATCATAAAGGAGAAATGAAATGGAAAAAAGAGACGTTATAATAATCGGCTCGGGCCCGGCAGGCCTTACTGCCGCTATATATGCTGCAAGAGCAAATCTTAAACCACTTGTGATCGAAGGTTATGGTGCAGGAGGGCAGCTTATGATCACAACTGAAGTGGAAAATTTCCCAGGATTCAGAGAGGGGATATCAGGCCCGGACCTGATAGCTGAACTGAGAGCTCAGGCTGAAAAGTTCGGAACTGAATTCCTGACCGCAGATGTTACAAAAGTGGAGCTTTCCGGAGACAGGAAAATAGTATGGGAAGATGAGAACGGGTATGAAGCTAAAGCCGTTATAATTTCAACCGGGGCAACTGCCAATCTACTGGGTCTTGAAAGTGAAACAAGGCTGATGGGGAGAGGGGTCAGTGCATGTGCAACATGTGATGGTTTCTTTTTCAAAGGTAAAGTTGTCTGTGTGATCGGCGGAGGCGACAGCGCGATGGAGGAGGGTACTTTTCTCACAAAGTTTGCAGAAAAAGTATATATAATCCACCGGCGTGATGAGTTCCGTGCTTCCAAGATCATGGTTGAAAAAGCTGAGAAAAACATTAAGGTTGAATTTGTCCTCAATGCTGTCCCTGAAGAGATGCTGGGTGAAGAGAGAGTTACCGGGATCAGGGTCAAGGATACAAAGACAGGGGAAAAAAGGGACATAGACCTTGATGGTATATTCGTAGCGATCGGGCATACTCCAAGTACAAAATTATTTAAGGATCATATAGATACGGATAAAAAAGGATATATTGTTACTTCACAGGATAAGAACAAAATAACATATACTAACATTCCCGGAGTTTTTGCATGCGGAGATGTTCAGGATTCCTCATACAGGCAGGCAATTACCGCAGCCGGGAGCGGATGTCAGGCAGCTCTGGATTGTGAAAGATATCTCGAGGAGAAAGAATAACTGAACTCTTTTATAATCCATAAACATGGTTGATAATTGAATCTGAAAAGTATAACTTTTTTTATAATTTTTACTATTTTAGCTATAGAAGTTCTTCAACCTAAATACCATCCGGAGATCAATTGGAAAGAGATATCCCATGGTAGATTTACTATAATTTATCCTGAGGATTTCAAAGAGCAGGCAGATTATTCTCTGCTTGTTGCTGAGGAACTTTACCCCATTATTAAAGATTTCTGGAAGTGTGAGATTAACGGCAGGGTAAGGATACTTCTTCACGATTCATCAGATTGCTTTGACGAGGACTCCACTTTTTTCCCTTATAACCGGATCAGGATATCATTGTATCCGCCGGAGCCCCACTCTTTGTTCGGCAACTATACTGATCATATCAGAGATGTAATAAGACATGGCTTGAACAGGATATTTGTTTATAACCAGGGCTCAAAAACGTTAAGGTTCTTCAGGAAATATTTTGGAATAAATTCCATCTTCTTCCCGACCCTGTTTATTCCGGGGTGGGCTTTAACGGGAATTTCCGCTTATGAGGAGATCAATTCAAATAGTAATACAAGATTCCATTCGCCGGAATTCGAGCTGATATTAAAAAAAGTTGTAAAATGGGGAAAATTTCCACCTCTTGGATCTTTGAAAAGTAAATTATCAAATTGGCCGGGACCTTTTTCTCCTAACATATTCGGAACCGGTCTTGTAAAATTTCTCTCCTCAAGCGTGAACAAAAATAAGATCAGAGAATTTGTAAAAAATTATACCTCCCACCCGCTGCCGTTCAGATTCAGGGGTTTGTTCAACCTCAGGTTCATGTCTATGTCAGAGAGGTTCAAGATGGTGTTCGGTAAGGAAATCAAGGATTTCTGGAAAGATCTTGAAATTGAGATCGGGAAGAAAGACGTCAGCTTTCCCCGAACATTAACAGATACAGGTTTTGTTAAAAAATTTCCTTTATATATTTCAGACGGAAGTGTTGTTTTTTTCAGTGAAAATTTCAAAAGCTATCCCGGAGTATATATCCTAAGATCATCAGATAAAAAACCGTCTCTCCTTTTCAGAAAAAAATCTGTGAAAGGGATAAGCTATTTCAAGGAAAAAAAATTAATCTATTTTGCAGCTGTGGATATGTTCCGGAAATATTATAAATTTGCTGATATCTATAGTTTTGACCTTGATAAAAAAAAGGTGTCAAGGATAACGAGAGGAGAAAGGCTCACATATCCTGTAAGAGTGAAAAACAGGATCTATTGTATAAAAAGGGACAAATTCGGATCATATCTCTCATATTTCGAGATCGGTCATCCGAAAATAAATATTATTTCAAAGCGGTTCAGTCTTTTATCGGGACTCTCTATTTCTCCTGATTCCGGATATATTTCGGCATCTGTCAAGACCGGGAGTGGTAATTGGAAGATAGGTGTTTTCAATTTGAGAGGAGCCCTGAAAGGACTTGTTGAGTATGGTGGTGAGAGGGCTTTTTCCCCTGTCTGGAAAAATAATGATGAGCTGATGTTCGTGACATCACTTAAAAAGAGATTCGGCCTGGTATCATTTAATGTAAAGTTGGGGGAGATGAAGGTTTATAATTCTGAAAAACTTTCGTCATTCAAATATTTTGATGTAATTGGTGGAAATATGATAATTGCCCCTATTCTTACCGGGAAAGGTTATGATCTGATGAAGATCGACCTTGGAAAGATGGAACGGGAATTAAAAATCTACTCATTCTCCGGGATGAAGGAAGAAGATGAAGCTGAAGTTGAAGTAATATCAGATACTGTCGGTAGCAAATATAAAGCCTTAAGAGATTTTTCCCCGAAATATTTTACTCTTACTTTCCGGGAAGGAGGGAATGAACTTCAGGCGGGGATCATGGCCTCCGGATTTGATTCATTGCACCGTCACTATTTCAAAGCAAAGTATCTTGCAGGACTGATAAGCGGGAGGTCTAATTATTATTTGAATTATATTTTCAACGGATTTCCAGGCGAACTTGATCTGAAATTTACAAAGTTTTCTGATTTGAACAGAAGTGATGAGAAAGGGGAATTCTTCCAGAATGCGGAAAAGTTTACTGCTTCATTCAATTTCCCGTTATTTAAGAATACTGACAGTGTTCTTTCACTTTATACAGATATCCATTTTGAAAAAGGTGTGGATGAATTCCAGGATACCTTAGAGAATATCAATACCGTTCATAATGGAATAAGGACCGGTATAACAATTAATTCCACTGATATCTATTACAACTCAATTTCAGAAAATAATGGTTTTAATTTTAATGCCGTATATTCGAAGGAGATGGAGCTTTTCGGAAGCCGCTATAATTCTAATGTTTTTACTCTTGAATATTCCCAGTTCATCTCTTTTTCCAAACTCAATACTCTGGCGATGAGACTGGCTTTTGCTGAGTCATGGGGAGAGGGGAGGCGCACTTTTTATATGGGTGGAATCAGCGCTGGTAATGAACAGAGTTATTCAGGTGAAAAATTGTTCGGACTTATCAGAGGGTACCCATCCGGATACTTCAGCGGGACTACCGGTTTTTCACTAAACTTTGAACTCAGGTTTATTTTAAAAAAAATCGAAAGATCTTTCCTGATTTTTAAAAGTATCGAAAGTCTTTATGTTTCACTTTTTTTTGATTCAGGCCAGGTGTGGAAAGAAAGGATGGAATTTGATCCTGCAATTTCGGCCGGTGGAGAACTTAATCTGGTATTGTATCTTGGTCCCTTAAGATATGTAGTAACCGGTGGCGTTGGCTATGGGATCAATCCGGAAAAATCTCCGGTTTTTTATTTCAGGCTCGGAAGTTCATTTTGAGATCAGGTATGATCAGCAAGCAGGTATTCTCTCTTTTTGAAAACATATACTGACGCGGCAAAGAATATTGCAGAGAAGATCAGAAGGGTTATCAGCGCTTCTCCATAACCCGGCTGAATAACACTTATATTGAGTATCCCTTTCTCTTTAGGTATCCTTATTGGCGACAGGGAATTGAGATAGAAAAAGATTGTTAACTTCTGAGCGGTTCCGGGTAATATTTGTGCAATTGTTTCCCATCCGAATATAAATACCAATCCTATAATAGTTGATTTTTTTAGTGAAACACCAAACAGGAGGAAAAGTGAACTGTATGCAATAATGGCGATCAGTCCGGTAAACTGAAGCTGAAGAAGAGTCGCTAAACTTTTCGTGGTGAGAATTCCTTTGAAGTGGGTCATAACATATAGAATTGTTGATCCGATTGCGAAACTGAGAAAGGATACAGAAAGATATGCAGAAAATTTCCCGCCTAAAATAGAAAATTTTGAAACCGGGGATGTGTTCAGATAGATAAGGGTTTTGCTGTCGATTTCATCACTTATAACTGCGGCACCGAAAAGGAGTGAGATCAATTGGATGTAAAACTGAAAAAAGAAAGGCATCCCCCCGTTTTTAAAAAAATCACTCCCTGCTAACAGGTTGTCGTGATAAATCAACTTAAGTCCGTTAATGATCAAAAATATCAGAAGCGGAACGAGCGAGAACAGAATAAAGAATTTTGTTTTTTTAGATCTCAGGAGGGTCTTTACAAAAAAACCGTAGATTATTTTAATTTTATTTAAATTGACCATTTTTACCTTCCGATTAGATAGTCAAAAACAGATTGGAGATTATCATCAGGAGAAGTTATTTCACTGACGTTGATTGTCGAATTGCTTATTGTATAAGTAAGCGTATCGAAGAATTTATCCCTCTTGTCTGTCTCAAATATCACTTTTTGTTCATTGTCCAGAAACTGTATGTTCAGGAGAAGATCATCGCCGATCATTTTTTTTGCAAGTCCACGGGCATCGTCACAAACGACTGAGACCTTGTGAGGATGAGAACCGATGAGATCTCTTATTTCCTGAATATCACCATGTGCAAATATTTTTCCCTGATGGATGAGGATCACATTGTTTGTCATTGCCTCGATCTCAGATAGAATATGTGAGGAAACTATAATTGTCCTGCCCTCCTCCTCGAATTCTTTCAACATCTTAATTATCCTGATCCGCCAGAGGGGGTCAACTCCTCTCAATGGCTCATCAAGGATAAGCAGGTCAGAGTCATTTATTATACTCGATGCAAACTTAAGCCTTTGTCTCATTCCGAGGCTGTATGCAGTTATTTTTCTATCTTTACTGTCTGTCAGGCCCACTTTTTCAAGAGCAGTAAGAGCTCTCTGATCAGTCTCTTTTTTGCTATAGCCGAACAGGGCAGATTTGAACCGGATAAATTCCCAACCTGTAACTTCACGATAGTAAGCATCAAATTCAGGGCAATATCCAATCCTGTGGAACAACTCATGATTATTGAACACCGGTTCGTCAAATATTTTGATCTCGCCGATATTCGGTTTTAATTGCCCTGTCAGGATCTTCAGGAAAGTTGATTTGCCTGCGCCATTCGGCCCAAGTAATCCCTGGATCCCTTTTGAGATATCTACAGATATTTCACTCAGCCCGAGAACATTTCCATACCATTTTGAAAGGTTTTCCCCTTTTATGACCGTACCCATTCTATACCTCCACCTTTTTGAGCCTGTACGAGAGGACTAGCAGGAATACAGCCGTCAGCCCGAGGAGAATTGCACCCGATATCCACCCCGGGGCACTGAATTCGAGTTTTGTACCGAACACGAATGATCCGAATTGTTGAATATTTTTCTCAATGGAGATATACATGAAATTATCATTTCTGAATATTCCCCAGAACATCCCTGCGATCATCTGGCTCATGAAGAAGGCAACGAAGAAGATTATCTTTACAAACCTTCCGTTCTCGCTCAGTGATGAGAGCATTAGCATAAGGGATGACCAGAAGAGGGATATGACGACCGGGAATATAATTGATTTGGCCAATAAAGCAATTCCCGCAGAAAAATCTCCGGTAAAAATCACCTTAAAGATCACAAGAAGTATACCCGGGACAAGTGTGAACATGAGAAGGTAGAAAAGTATTATGGAAAATTTTCCGGTTATATAATCAAGTTTACTTAACGGCCTTGCAAGGTAAAGTGAGATTGATTTATGCTTAAGGTCATTAGATATCAACTCCGATCCTGCAAAAACCGAGATCATGGCACTCATGAAAACAAGAAATCCATTAGTATAATAGGTCCTGAAAAGGAGAGCATCCGAAGATATCATCTGAACAAGTTTTGTCCAAATTTTAAGTTCTGGTTTTGATGACACATAAAGTGCAATCAAAAAAATAAAGAAAAGTGATGATGTAGTAGCGAAAAGCAGTTTTGAAAATCTTTTTTTATAAACAGCCCTTATACCGTTAGTAAATATAGGGAACCATTTTATCTTTGATTTATTGAGGGTACCCTCCCAATTGTAATAACCGCCTTCTCTAATCGGCACCGTTCTCTCCTATTGCATTCATGAACGTATCCTCCAGTGTGGATTTCCTCTTCAGGAAATGTTTGATGTGGGTTCCGGATTCAAGTGCAGCATCAAAGATCTCTTTTGTTGAAAAGTCAGATGGGAGCTGCATCCGGATCACACCCCTGTCCCCTTCCTCGTATTTAAATTTTCTGAATTTTTTTAAAAAACCGGAAGTATCTCTGCCAAGTTTGATTTCGAAGATATCAATCTCTTTGGAAGCAATGACCGAGATCTTCTCATTGGCTATTATTTTCCCCTTATCCATGATTATCACATCTTCACATGTGGCTTCAATATCGGGCAGAATATGAGATGAGATGATTATGCTCATTGTCCCTTTTCTTGAGATATCATTGATCAGTTCGATCATTTCCTTCCGGGAACCGGGGTCCATTCCGGATGTAGGTTCATCAAGGAAGAGCAGGACCGGATCGTGGACTATTGATGATGCGAGCTTAAGCCTCTGCATCATGCCGGATGAGTAGGTTTCGATCTTTCTATACCTGGATTCTTCAAGCCCGACATAATAAAGTACTTCGTGAGCCCTCTTGATGGCTTCCTGTTTAGGCATACCGCTCAGCCTTCCGAGGTATGAAGTAAAGTCCACTGCATCCATTCCCGGGATGAGAGAATCGCTCTCTGACATATAACCGACCTGTTCTCTCAATTCTCTTCTATTCTCTTCAATACCATAGCCGAGGACCTTACCATTTCCCGACTGAGCTTTAAGAAAGCCCAGAATGAGCTTCATGAGAGTCGTCTTACCTGCGCCATTAGGGCCGAGCAGGCCGTAAATGCCTTTTTTTGTGTTCAGGCTGACATTGTCGACGGCTTTAATGTCGCCATAACTAAAATTCAGCCCGTTCAATTCAATTGTTGTTTCCATTATCTAACGATACGTTTTTTCTTTGATATTGTTTCTTTTATGGATTATCATAATAAATTAAATTCAGGAGGAGATCGGATGAACAAAAATATTTTTGAAATAATTCTTCTTAACGGAAGACCGGCAGCAGGAAAATCTGAGATTATAGATTATCTGAAAAATATACCTGTTTCAGAGAGGATAGAGAAATTTCATATTGGAGAATTTGAGGAAATTGATGACTTTCCGATCCTTTGGGAACAATTTGAAGATGATGATATCCTTGAGAAAATGGGGCTTCCGAGGCTCATTTCCGATCCTTTTTTTGAATATAAAGGTAAGAAATATGACGGTCATGTATTTAAGGAAAAATGGTATTGGAATTTTCTTATAAAAAAAATAAATTTTATCTATTGGAAAAAACTGAAAGAAGATCCGGGGTACCATGATAACAAAACAGCCATTATTGAGTTTTCAAGGGGCTCTGAGCATGGGGGATTTACAGCAGCATATGATCACCTTTCTGACGAGATCCTTAAAAAAAGCGCAACCCTCTACATAGATGTTACCTGGGAAGAGTCTTTGAAGAAAAACAGAAGAAGGTATAATCCTGACAAACCTGACTCGATACTTGAACATGCGCTTGAGGATATTAAAATCGAAAAACTTTATAAAGGTTCTGATTGGAAGGACTTTATCTCGGGGGATAAAGATTTTATCCATATCGGTGATCAGAGGATCCCCTATGGTGTTTTTAATAATATGCCGGAGAAAACAGATGACCCCGCCAAGATAGGGCCTCACCTTGAAGAGGTATTGAACAATATATGGAAAATTTATTCCGAGAGGTAAGAATGCATACTAAAGAATACAGGACAAGGAGAATTCTCAACTGGTTCCCGATGGGGCTTACATATGCACTTCTCTATATGGGAAGATACAATCTGACGGTCTCAAAGAATGCACTCGGGGACCTTATGACGAAATCAAATTTTGGACTGATATTTGGAATAGGTGCTGTCGTATATGCCCTCTCTTTCCTGATTAACGGCCCTCTCGTCGACAGGATAGGAGGAAAAAAAGGTATCCTTATAGCTGCTATCGGAGCCGGATCGATGAATATCGCGATGGGCATCTATCTGAAACATGTCCTTTCATCCGCAAATCCATCCTCGGCCAATCTTGTTCTTGTTTTTTCGATCCTTTACGGGGCGAATATGTATTTTCAGAGTTATGGAGCCGTATCGATAGTTAAAGTTAATGCTCACTGGTTCCATGTTAACGAAAGAGGAACATTTTCCGGTATTTTTGGAATAATGATATCTTCCGGTATCTTTCTTGCGTTTGATGTAACCAGCCGTATCCTGAGGTCACCCCTTGTAGCCGGGAAAGGTTTCGAAGGGGGAGATGCGTTGTGGTGGGCTTTTATTACACCTGGATTGTTGCTTTTCCTTTTCTTTGGTATTGAAATTTTTCTCCTCCGTGATACTCCGGGGAAAGCCGGATTTAAAGATTTTGACACCGGAGATGCTTCAAGCGGGGAGGATATTGAAGAGAAAGTTCCGCCATTCCAGCTTATAAAAAAGATCCTTACAAATCGTATCATATTGACGATTGCGGCAATTGAATTCTGCACCGGAATCTTAAGGAACGGAGTAATGCACTGGTATCCTATATATGCGAAAGAGCAGCTTCTCCTCGGCCTTAAGGGAGGATGGGCTTTTACTCTTGATAATTGGGGCCTGATCCTCATGTTCGCGGGGATATTGGGCGGGAACTTAGCCGGGATAGTGAGTGATAAACTTTTCCAGTCGAGGAGAGCACCATCAGCGGCATTTCTTTACGGTATATTAACTATAAGTGTTTTTATAATGATCCCCTCACTGAATAACGGTTGGATCCTTGCTGTTCTTATCTTTGTAATGTCAATATCTGTTATCGGGACCCACGGACTCCTTTCCGGAACTGCAACGATGGACTTTGGAGGGAGAAAAGGGGCTGCCACAGCTGTGGGGATAATTGACGGCTTTGTTTATCTTGGAACTGCCGTACAGTCTTTCTCTTTGGGATTCCTGACATCGAAGAACTGGTCATACTGGCCTTTGTTCCTGATACCGTTCGGAATTATCGGGTTTTTTCTCCTCCTTAAAATATGGAATGCAAAACCTGGGAAAAAGTAGATATATTAAGATTTTCCCGACCCGGGGTTTGATTTCCGGAGGCTTGATTTTAAGGCTTAAAAAAAATAAATTTTTTTTTAATTTTTTTAATATAATCTTAACTATTTATTTTTTCATTTATGCTATAATTTTTTTGCAAATCAATTAAATTTAAAAAGGAGGATTTGATGAGAAAAAGCCTTTTCTTAAAAATGTTACTCCTGTTGATATTACCTGCTATGATAGTGGCACAAAGTGCTACCACAGGTGCTATTACCGGAGTCGTCGTTAATAACGACGGAACACCTCTTCCAGGAGTTGCTATTACTGCTGTCCATGTACCTACAGGGACAACTTTTATGGTAGTTTCCAGAACTGGTGGGATGTATCTGATACCGGCAGTTAAAGCTGGTGGGCCTTATACGGTTACCGCAGCTATAACAGGATTCCGGACTGAAAAAAAGACCAGCCTTACTGTAAAACTGGGTGAAAAAACTCAGGTAAACTTTGCACTTCAGTTAGCAACAGTTGATGCTGGTGAAATAGTTGTAACCGGAACTGAGGAAATTATAAACAAATCAAGAACCGGTGCAACACAAAACGTTGCTCAGAATGTAATTGAGGACCTTCCTACTATCTCACGTACATTGAGTGATTTCACCCGTCTTGCTCCTCAATTTGCAAGTGGTGAGGATTCAGGTTCGTTTGTCGCTGCAGGAAGGAACTCAAAGTACAACAACATTCAGATCGATGGTGCCCAGAACAATGACCTTTTCGGTCTTGATCTCAGTGGTACACCCGGTGGACAGGCAGAGTCAACACCGATCTCACTGGACGTTGTTCAGGAATTCCAGATAGTTCTCGCTCCTTATGATGTCCGTCAAGGCGGATTCACCGGTGGTGGAATTAATGTTATCACCAAGAGTGGAACAAATGAATTTCACGGATCAGTTTATTATGAAGGGAGAAATGAAGGCCTGGTAGGTAACGGCCCTTCAGATTATGAATTCGCAGAATTTTCAGATGTCACTTATGGTGTTTCTCTGGGAGGCCCGATCATCAAGAATAAATTGTTCTTCTTCTTTAATGCAGAAAAATCATTAGCAAAGACACCTGAAGATTTTTATATTGACGGATCTGGAGCTGATTATGACTTCGGACATAAGGCAGAAGCCGACAGACTAATATCCCTTATCAAAGGATATGGTTATGATCCGGGTGGATACGGACAGGTTACAAATGAGACAGAAAGTCAGAAGATATTCTTCAGGCTGGATTGGAACATCAACGACAAGCACAGGTTAACACTCCGTAACAATTATGTTAAATCAACTCATGAACGCCTTGGCAGGACCAGTAATCGTAATCTCTGGTTTGGTAATGCAGGAAGGGTTTATGAAAATAATAATAACTCAACTGTCTTACAATTGAACAGTAATTTTTCAGAAAAATTGTTCAATGAGTTCATCCTCAACATAACATCAATTCATGATAACCCGACATATATGGGAGATCCTTTCCCGAATATTACTGTAGACACAGGGACCGGAGTTTCATTTACCTTCGGTTCAGAAGAATACAGGGTCAGAAATGACCTCAAACAGGATCTTATTGAAATTACAGATAACCTTACATTGTATTCAGGAAAACATACATATATTTTCGGTACTCACAATGAGTTCTTTGGTTTTTACAATGTTTTTATTCAGAGAGAATTCGGAAAATATTCTTTTGACAGTATCGATGATTTCGAAGCTGGAAATCCTTCATATTATGACAGGTATTATTCAATTACTGATAATCCGAATGCTCCGGCTGAATTTAATGTTGCCCAACTCGGCTTCTATGCTGGTGACGAATGGGCTATTAACGATAAGCTCACACTGACATACGGTTTAAGAGCAGATGTTCCATTAATGAATTCTACACCTCCTGCTAATGCTGCGGTTGAGGCTTCCTTCGGGATCCCGACAGATCAGAATGCAGGCGGGAATATGATGTGGTCGCCCAGATTCGGATTCAACTATGATCTGAAGGGTGATAACTCAATCCAGATCCGTGGTGGATTAGGGATATTCTCAGGAAGAGCTCCTTACGTATGGATCTCTAACCAGTTCTCAAACACTGCTACAGAGATCGCCAGATATAAGAGCTACAGCCCGGACTGGTTTATTACAGATCCGTTCAACCAGCCTGATAATCCTTCAGCTATTATTTCAGGAGATATCAACCTGATCGACAAGAATTTCAAGTTCCCTCAGGTATTCAGGATGAACGTTGCTGTTGATAAAAAAATGTTCTGGGGATTCACAGGAACTTTTGAAGCGATTTATACGAAGAACATAAACGATGTTTTATTCCAGAATATCAATGTTGCAAAAACAGGAGCAACTTTCTTTGATGGAAGGCCTCTTTTCGGTACTCCCGGAACATACAAATACGGATCACCAGACTATGTTGATCCTAATTTTGGCAATGTGATAAAACTCAGCAACACCAGCGAAGGTTATGAGTATTCATTGACATTCCAACTTCAGAAATTGTGGGGTGGAAATATGATCAATGCTGCTTACACTTATGGTGAAGCAAAATCATTGTTCGGTGGAACTTCATCAAGAGCTATCTCGAACTGGAAGTATAATGTTACTTCAAGCGATCCGAATAATCCTAAGTTAAGCTGGTCTCCTCACGATACACGTCACAGGCTGATGTTTGCAATGACAAAACAGTTTAATTTTATCAAGAAAGCACCGACTTCATTCTCTTTCTTCTATAACGGAAGATCAGGCCGTCCCTATTCAACACGTTTTTATAACGATGTAAATGGAGACGGAGTACAGAATGATGCCGTATGGCTTCCTGCTACATCGGCTGATGTTATCCTTTCAAAGGGAACATGGGCAGATCTTGACCAGTATATGAAAGATGATCCTGACGGACTTGATAAGTACAGAGGGAAAATCGTTCCGAGAAACTCAAGCAGAGATCCATGGTCACATTTTGTTGATGTTAAATTAACACAGAATATTCCATTACCAATGAAGGGTAAAAAACTTCAGTTCTCTTTCACAGTGGAAAACTTCCTCAACATGCTGAACAAAGACTGGGGTGTTTACAAATACATCTCTTTCGATGATTCACCTCTCACATGGAAAGGCACCGATGCAACAACAGGTTTGCCTATCATGGAATTCTGGGGAAAAGCAGATGATGATGCAAGATTTACTATCAATCAGCTCCTATCCAGATGGAAAGGAATGTTTGGTATCCGTTTCTCATTCTAGTTTAATAATAAATTAGGATATAAATTGGCCTCCCGGGAAACCGGGGGGCTTTTTTTGATCTGATCAGGAATTAAGAAAGGTTTTTAGTACTTCTGCGATCCTGAAGATTCCCTTTCCGTCCACAATAGATTTGCCTGCTCTTCCGCTCTCTTCCCTTTTTTCAAGAGAGAAGAATTTCAGCAATTCGATCATTTCAGAGTAGTTTTCCTTTTTCCATCTTTTAAAGATAACTCCTGCACCATTTTCCTCATAGTAAGATGCAGTTAAATCACCATTTTTGTTTTGAGGTAAATATATTGCAGGTGTGCCGGTTGCCGAGGCTCTTGCTGCGGAGAATTCCGGATCGATTATAGCAAGGTCAGCTTCGAAATATGATCTGGCTGAACTTTCGGGAGTGCCTGCGATCTTCAGAGAGGGGTATATCCTTTTTAGAGTTTTCCTGTTGAATCTTTTAAAATTTTTCCCGGGTATGAGCTTTACATTATAGTTGTTGCTGATAAATGTTTCTGTTAATTTTCGTAATTCTCTGTATGGAAATTCATCACCCGGTGATAACAGGATGTTTCTTAATTTTTTATTATATTTCTTCTTCATAGTGTGGAAATGAATATATTTGTTATGCAGTATCGAATATTCAGGCCCTGAAAGGATCTTTCTCCCTTCATCTGATGAAATATAAGAAGTTGCAGAAGGGTCAATGACTATATTAGTGTTTTCCGGATTTGCGCCCATATAAGAGAGTTTTGCGGTTGGGATCCCCTTTTTTTTGGCACGGGCAAGGATCTTTTTGTCTTTGCCGGATAATTTATCCTTAAAGAACAGGACAAGAGAAATATCCGCTTTAAATATTTTACGCGGCTCGGTATTTATAGAAAAATTGAATCCCTTTCCAACAAAAAATGATGGTGTATCCTTACTCTCTTCAACAACAAAAGAAATATCTTTCTTGTTGCAGGTAATTGAAGCTAATTGAAAAGCTTTTTGTAAACTGAACAATCCGTTTGCCGGAGATGTTTCAGCTATGATAAGCAGCATTTACCCCAGGACTTCCCTGATACTCTCCATTGCCTGATCAATCTCTTCTTTAGTAATTACCAGAGGTGGTGCGAACCTGATTATCCAGTCGTGGGTCTCTTTGCATAAGAGTCCTTTTTCCTTGAGCTTTGTTGTATATATTCTTGCTTTACCTGCAGATTCTTTCAATACAATACCTATGAGGAGCCCTTTACCCCTGACTATATCTATTTTGTCAGAGTTCATGGCGATAAGCTGTTCACGGAAATACTTCCCCAGTTCAAAAGATTTTGCAGCCAGGTTTTCATCAAGGAGAACTTCGATAGATGCAATTGCTACTGCGCATCCGAGTGGATTTCCTCCGAATGTAGATCCGTGACTTCCCGGTTTGAAAACACCGAGTATGTCATTGTTTGCAGCAACAGCACTTACGGGGAAAACACCTCCACCGAGAGCTTTACCCATAATTATAATGTCGGGGTCTATGTTGTCATACATGAATGCAAACATCTTTCCGGTTCTTGCGAATCCGGTCTGGATCTCATCGACAGCGAGGAGGATATTATTTTCTTTGGAGATATCGCTTAGTCCTTTCAGGTATCCGTCAGCAGGTACTACAACTCCTGCTTCTCCCTGAATAGGTTCAACCAGGATCCCTGCAGTATTTTCTGTGATAGCATTTTTTACTGCTTCCAGATCATTGTAGGGGACGATCTTGAATCCGGGAGTGAAAGGGCCGTAATTATCTTTTGCAACCGGATCGGTAGAGAAAGAGACAACAGTTGTTGTCCTTCCGTGGAAATTCTCTTCAAAGACAATGATCTCGGCCTTATCTGTTTCTATACCTTTTTCAAGGTATCCCCATTTTCTCATGGTCTTTATTGCTGTTTCAACGGCCTCAGCTCCGGTATTCATTGGAAGGATCATATCCTTCTCGGTCAATTCGGCAAGTTTTTTTGCAAACAGGGGCCATTTGTCATTAAAGAAAGCTCTTGATGTAAGTGTAAGTTCGTCAGCCTGATTCTTTAATGCTTTTATTATTGCGGGATGGCGGTGGCCCTGGTTTACAGCTGAATATGCGGAGAGCATATCCATGTATTTCTTTCCTTCCGGATCTTCAACCCAAATGCCTTCGGCTTTTGAGATTACAACCTCAAGGGGATGATAGTTATGAGCACCATACTTATGCTCCATTTCCATTAATTGTTCAGAATTTAAATTTGTCATATTTCACCTCATAAATAGTAATGATCTAAGCACATTTTATCAGTTTAAATCTCCACGTCAACCCGTTTAACATTGTATTTTTACGAATTTCAAGAACTGGATATATTGTTAAAAATCATCAAAATACCATGTCTTATCCCTATAGGATCAAGGTGTTTTATATTGACAGGATCAGAGAAATATGAGAGAATTACACTTAAATTTATGGAGGAGTAAATGGGAACTCAACCCAAAGTAGTTGTTTTTTCAACACAGTCCTGTTCCTGGTGCAGAACTCTGAAACAGTATTTAAAAAAGCATGCTATCAGGTTTAAAGATATTGATGTTTCAAGGGATCAGGCAGCGGCAAAAGATATGATCAGAAGGACCGGCCAGCAGGGAGTTCCTGTTACTTTGATAAATAACAGAGCGATAGTTGGTTTTAATAAAACTGAAATAAATAAACTTTTAAATATAAAAGGAGGCTAAAATGAAAGTTCAACCATTAGATGACAGAGTATTAGTATTGCCATTGGAGAAAGAAGAACAGGTGGGATCTATAATCATTCCAGACACTGCAAAGGAAAAACCGGTTGTTGGTGAAGTGAAGGCAGTAGGTACAGACGACGAACTGAAAGAGATGATCAAAGTTGGAGATAAGGTTGTTTATGGAAAATATGCCGGAGAAGAATTAAAAGTAGATGGTGAGAAACATCTTCTGATCTCCCGGTCAGATTTGCTTGCAATAGTAGAGTAAACCTTACTATAGAATGATCGGGCAGCCGTTCGGCCTGCCCGGGCATTTTAGTTTTCCTTTAACTTTTATTTAAGTCCTGAGTTGTTTTTTGTCTGACAGCCTCAAATAATATCACGGCTGTAGCAGCTGAAACATTCAAAGATTCTATCTTATCAGAGTGGGGGATTGTTACGAACTGGTCTGTATATTTTTTTACAATTGTAGAGATACCCTTTCCTTCACTTCCGATTACCAGAGCTGTAGGCATATCAAAACCATACTCATGATATGGTATTCCGGATTTGACATCGGTAGCGATTATCCAATATCCTTTATCCCTCAGAATCCTCATCTCTATTGAAATGTTTTTTGACGGGACTATCCTTGCTTTTAATAATGCTCCTGCTGAAGCTTTCAGGACGGTTTCATTTAACGGCGCTGAATTTCTTCGGGATAAAATTATTCCATCAATTCCTGCGGCAACACAGGTTCTTATTATTGCACCCAGATTCCCGGCATCTGTAACCGAATCCACTATAAGTATAAATCTGTTTTTACCTTCTTTCAGTATCTCATCAAGTGAAAAAAAGCGGACAGGGGATATCTCTGCAAATACTCCCTGGTTATCATTACCGGCCCTCTTATTAAGAGCAATCTGGGGGATGAGCATAAAGGGTATCCCTTTTTCTTTACAAAGATCAGTGATCTTCTTTATTCTGCTGTCCCGACGTCTCTCATTTATAAAAACTTTGTTTACAGGCAGGCCTGAACTCAAGGCCTCGTGAAGTGCATTTATCGATGTGATCTTCATATATTTCATTATACGCTAAATTGATCCAAATATATATAAGGGGACAGGTACTTTAAGGAAAAAACAAGTTCTGGCTTTCGCCATCATCCACTTCGCTCCCGCTCCGGATGTTCTCATCCGTCTCCGCTGCCCGGCCTCGGGGTTCACGATATTAGCGAGTCACCCCTCCAGGCCCGCGAGAGCAGATAGATGGCTACGCCTGAAACACAACAAATATCATTCTTTTTGTGAGGGAACGCAAGATCCGCCTTTAAGTGGATCTTCACGACCTGACAAAGTCAGGGAGCCATCAGGCAGGAGTGCAATGAGTCACTCCTGTAACTTGAAGAGCGGCTGGGAACCGGTTTTACCGAAGCGGCGATGTTCCGAAGGAAAAAAGCT
>JAOZUQ010000007.1:61307-69307 GCA_029938635.1 Candidatus Aminicenantota bacterium | reverse complement strand
TGCCGGTTTGCCGACAAAAGTATGCTCAGTATTACAAGTAAAAAGAAAAAAGGCAAAAGTAAAAAGGCCTGGAAACCATTTGTAGGACTACATTTTTAGCTCATTTACTTTGAAACAGAAATTCTCAGAAAAAAACCGGTAATGATCTCTTAATCACCAGGTCGAAGGTTTGAGCCGACGAAAAAGTTTTAAGTGAGGAGACCTGCATGGCGGGAATTGATTTCCGGCATGCTCACCCTTCAGGGATCATTTTTTTTAATCACAATAATATTCATCCTCTTCCCAATTCTCAGGATTTGTTTTTATATAATAACGATAAAATTCCAATTCATTATCATTCCGGATAATACGATCATAAAAACCTCTCTGCCATAATTTCTGTCCTGGTGTCTTTTTTATGATATTTATTTCCCTTGTTGATACATAATTAAAATATGCAATTATTTTTGATAAAGATATTTTTTGTAGGGGCGGGGTCTCCCCGCCCTTATCCCATTTCGATTTATTGATATTCGGGTTGGGCAACCCAACCCCTACACCTGATTTATTGAAATTATTCAGAATTATAATTATCCCATGCATATGGTTCGGCTTGACCCTTGCTGCACTAGCATACCCGCTATCCCTTATATACAATATTTTGTTTTCCTCGATTTTACCAAAAAGCATTTTGTCGAATGTGTATGTATTAGGAAGTATAAATATGATTGTTTTAATAGCAACTGGATTTTTTATTGCTTTGCCGTTTTACAAAGCCCAGAAAAAAGTATTAGGTTTACCAGATGCTGTATCTTCAACCGAGGGAAATATGTTCCTATTGTTTACTGCTAATTTTTCTATGTTGTTTGTAATCGCTGGACTGTTTGGTATTATTGGAGGAGTGGTTTTATTGTTAGTGAAGGATGTATCCACAGTTGAAGGTGTTTTAATATGCGTAGGTTTCCTTTTATTGTTAGTATTTGGTATTTGGAATTCCATGTATGCTAAAAAATACAAAAAATAATCAAGGGGTCATCCATTAGAAGGTAAATGTCAATAGTGTAAACTCATCCTCAAATATCTTGAATTTCTTCATCATTCCTTCTCTTTGTGACCATTCTTTTACATCATTGATATCAACTTCACTATCCTCACATACTAAAAGAGCTTGATTTAATGATTGCTGATCATCCCAATGAAAATATGCAGCCAATCTATCCTTAACACAATCAGTTGGGGTTAGAAGTTTCAGAAGTGTGTTTTTTTCTTTGATTTCATTTACTTTTGTAATGTGCTCTTCTCCGACAGTTAAAGGCGGTGAAACTAAGTCTACTGAAATTTCAAATTTTCTATGTAAAAAGATTCTTCCTTTTTCTTCAAAACCCAATTCTTTAAGAGCCGATCTTATTTTTTTAATTTGGACATCACCCACAATAAGAAAATCAAGATCATTGGATCTATATTTTTCATTAGTATAAATACTCACACAGGCCCCACCTGTAAGGATATTATCGATATTTCTGTCATGTAAATGTTGGGAAACAACCTGTGCATATTCCTTTATATTTTTACAATCTTCAATTTTCATAATGGTTTTCCTGGTTTTCTCGGCCTGGTTCTCTTAATATAGTATTCATCCTTTGTTTCCTGATCCATGAATGAATAAACTTTTCTTAGAAGTGCTTCAAGCTCATTTTTAAATGGATATCTTGGATCAATCTCATAAAGCCTTACTCTACCTTTTAATCTGCTGCATACTACTCTTCCGCTCTCAAGTTTTTCCAATTGTTTCTGGACAGCATTTAAATTGAACTTAAAATTCCTGGAGATCTCACTTGGATATGAAAGAGGATTTAGAATCAGGTATAAGAGTATCTTCTCTTTTATTAAAGACCCTGTTATCGCTTCAATCATTTGCACCACCTCCGTTGGTTACACAACCACTAGAAGTATAGTGTAAAATTTTTACTTTATCAACACTCAATAATATTTGTGATGTTGTAGGGGCGAGTTACCCGTGGTCACCCAATATCTCCCATTATTAGAATCCGGGCGGACGCGAGGAGGCTGTCTCGAAATCAGCAATCTGGGATTATTTTTCAATCAAACATAAATATGTTGTTATATGTATGAAATGTAATTGGATTTTGAGACAGCCTCCTCTGTGCCTGCCCGAATCCCCTAACCTCTATCGGGGAACAATTGTAAATTGAACAGTATTGCTTGTCCACCCATCCGCTTCCACACGTAATGACACAAGTTGTCTTATAGCTGAACTGAATGTCGGACTGAATATATTTTCTGACTGCCCTGCAAAACACATCCAAACTGTACTTCCAAGTACCTCTGTTGGATTTGTGATCACAATGAAACGGATATTTCCGGTAGCAGGACGGCTGAGACGAAGTGTAACACTGGCCCTATCACCACTTTGGATCTCTGCTGGCAATGGTTGTATTGTTACAATTCCCGCAGGTCCGCTGTCATTCACTACTTCAGGCGGCACATAAGCCAGCAGCCTGAAAGAGATCGTATTACTGGTCCATCCCGGTGACTGGACAGTTAATGTAACCTGACGGTCCACATCTGAACTGAATTGAGGACTGAATGTGTTGCCGGTCTGCCCGGAGAAACATAACCACGCTGTATTCCCAAGGACTTCAGCAGGATTTGTGATCACATTAAAACGGACATTGCCTGTGGCCGGACGGCTGAGGTTTATCGTAACTCTGGTCCTGACCCCACTCTCGACATCTCCTATCAACGGCTGGATCGTTACAACTCCGGCAGGGCCGCTGTCTCCGACTATCTCCGGTTCTTCATACGCAAGCAGCTGGAATGATATCGTATTGCTGGTCCATCCCGGTGACTGAAGAGTTAATGTGACTAGTTGGTCCACATCCGATCTGAACTGGGGGCTGAATGTGTTGCCGGTCTGTCCAGCGAAACATAACCATGCTGTATTCCCGAGCACATTTGCAGGATTTGTGATCACATTAAAACGGACATTACCAGTGGCAGCCTCACTCAGGCTTATTGTAACCCTTGTCCTTACTCCGCTCTCGATATCTCCCGTCAATGGCTGGATCGTGACCCTTTTTCCTATTACTATATTCTTTTTTTCAAGAATCCTTTTTGAAATAATTGTAAATCTTTTCTTATTTACAAAAACATCACGGCTATACCATTTGCTCTTAATATTATTTTTTCCCGTGACCTGCACAGCTATAACCTTTTTGCCTGCTGATCCCGGGGTAAGTTTCGCTGATAAGATCGAAATGCTCTTCCTTAATAAAGGAATTTTTTTCTCTTTCCCCTCGAATCTGATCACCACCATTTTCAAAGCAAAAGCTGACTTCAGTTTCACTCTGACTAAAAAAGTTTTATTGATCTCAATATAATCCGGGACTATGATCTCTACAGCATCAGAACGTGTCTTCAGTGCAAGGCTTTTTGTTTTTACCGCACTTTCAATAATTAACGGAATTATAAGGAACAAAATACAAACAAAATAGACAATATACTTTCTTAACTCCTTTTTTGTTCTTTTCACACTATCCTCCTTATTTTATTTATTAACTATTTGTGTCTGACGATTTAAATAAAAATAATGAACAATGCATTCAGTTTATCCTTAATAAGTATATACAGGAAAAAGTAAAATATCTCAGTTTTATAAAATTCATTACCGCCAATAGTTCAGAAGTCAGGGAAGCAGGTCTCTGTGCCTGCCCGAATCGTGTAATTTTGTAGGATTCCACTTTGAGGTTATTTACAAGCGGTTCTTGAATTTTGAAAAATAGGTCAGAAACGGCTCTTAATCTGGAGTTCTTAATGCGATATTTCTATTGAATTCAAGCAAAGAATGGGAGCGGTCCAAGTTAAAAAATACTAAAATTAATTTTGAACTCATATTCGTGGAGATGACCAAAAATTAATCAAAAAATCACAATATTGCAGATGTTTTATTCTTGATATGCTAATATTTTACGATGTTATTAGTTTATTTAAGTTTCAAATATTTTATATAAGTAATCTTGATCCTTCTATTTGGGAAAGGAGTATTTATGAAAAAGTTTGCCATTATTTCAATCCTTTGTCCGGTCATTCTGCTTTACTCCATAAATATATGTATGGCAAAAGACTGGGCCGCTGAATACGACCGGTTACACCAGCGCATCGAAGAAAGATTCAATAAACCCAGAGCGAAAGCACCGCTGGAGGAATATTTCAGATGGCTGGAACTTAAGGCCGCGGACCGGGATAAGGCAGTGAAGCTTGACAGCGAGATAAACAGGGAGAGCTTTCTACACCCGGAAGATAAGGAATTAGCGGCACTGAGCCGTAAATCTTTCTGGCTTCAGGGGTACGCTCAGGGCTCCGGAGATGGTACTGTTAATATGGCCGCCTCAATGTATCTACGCTGGAATGCAGGAATTCGAGGTGCCGAAGATTGGGAGACTGCAATATGGATAGTGAAGGAATACGGCAGGCCCATATACAATAAAGCCATTGAGACGCGGTTTGACTCGAGCGTCCCCAAGATCCGGGCAAATTGTATGATAAAGTTTGCCATTTCCGACATTGAATATGGTAATTTGGCAATCTATTCCGACGAACGAAAAGCTTTTATTGGGCATTACGATGAAGATGGCAACCAAAAGGAATGGGACTTTGATTATAACACGGATTGTATGGCCAGAAAATATTGCACCAGAACCAGTGATGGAAAGCCTCGATTCCCAGCAGACAGGGCCTTGGGCATGGTGGAACAAATCCGTGAGGAATGCGACTGGTGGAAGTTTGCGGATGATAGACAAGAAGCTACGGATTTAATGAATGAGTACTATGAAGACGTTTTGTGCAAACTCCCGCCCCATATACAAAAGAATGGACACAAGTGGTTTCGGGACATCGCCGAAAAATATAATCTGCAGAAATCCATTAATCATAACAAAGGGTTTTACGCAACTATTTACGGCAAGGTCGAGGTCAAAAATAACGGTGGACGTGAACCTGCCCCCGGGGCATTTGTGCGGGTTTTTTCTCCGCTAGACAAACAGGAGTGGACCACAAAAGCTGACCCAAATGGGAAATATAGTATCCCGGATGTCATCCTTCACAAGGATTGTTCTCCTTTTCAAATTTCAGCTGAGTACAAGGGAGATAGAGTAGATACCTCCTATACAGGCCCACTTAGCAAACCAGACAACTCCCATAAATATGAGAAGGATCTTCTCATTGATAAGAAACTTCTCCCGGATACAGTTATCGTCAAAGGAAAGTACTATTACCATTCTTCCAGCTCTAATCAAACTTCGACCAAAGATATAGAGGCAACGGTTCGCCTGAAGCTGAAAGCTTATGGCGGTGATCTATGTCATGTGGAATCAGCTGAAGTTATTTCTTTCAAAGGGATAATAGAAGCATTCTCCAATGGTGAGAAAAGAGTGGATTACAAGCTGGTGTCTGCCAAAGTATGGGTTCCTCCTTCACTCGGAATGGCCACTATTGGAGGTGTTACTCTAAAAAGAGATGAAAAGACGAAAAAGGTTATTGCGGCGCAACTTCCAATTATTATGCTGGATCTTGAATGGACCGGCTGTTGCGGCACCACTCCGACAAAAAAGCTGACCATTGGTCCGGTGACAAAAGAAGACAATAAAGAAAAGAAACGAAAAAGAAAAGAAATGAGGAAAATGAGGAAAGAATCCCGAAGAGATTTTTCTAAATTAATGTCGGTATTATGGGGGACGTTCCACGTTGACTTCAAGGTCAAGACCGGTAATGGCATTAACCGCTTTGGCGGGAACGGAGAATATGTAAAACAACGAAAAACCAATATAACTAAGAAAAACTATGAGTGGGAAATTTACCTGAAGAAAAAATAGAAAATTATTAATTAAAAAAATATGAAAAGTCTTTTATTTAAGGATCCCAGCTGCATCTGCCGCCATTCTTTTTGTGATCCCGGGAAAACCCTGTTGGAAACGTTTTAACTTTTTAGCATATGCCCGCCACGAATTTTCAAGTTTTTCTTTTAATTTATTCATCCTGGCTATTTGTCTTTTTAAATTAAGTTTAAAGACAATAGCATCCCGTTTGGATCTGATTATTTTTCTACCCGGCCTTGAATTTATTGCTTTTCTTAATCTGCTCATTAACTTTAAATCAGACATTGATATTTTCAAAGAATTTTCTACTACTGGAGTATATTCACGTACTTCTACTTCTATTTCTATAGCCGCAGGCCCGCTTTCATCAGATTCATCATATTCATCCTCAGATACAGTGCCTTCAAGTTCAATCGCTTTTTGATTCAGCTCTTTTAATAATTCACCCTGTTCTTCTGCAATAGCATTCATTTCTTCTAATTTTTGCAGGAAATATCTTGAATCTTCATTTGATTCCTCAATTGTTGTTTTAAAAAGATGAAATAATGTAGCCATCACATCACTATATCTGAAATTTTTCATATGGGATGTGAGGGCCTTCCTGAACTCAGCAGATGGACCACTGCTGTAAGAACCATCCCTTACAATTATATACACAATTTTCTTTAACTTTGCCATGAATTGTTTATTTTGTTCAGGTTTGGATTTATTAATTTTTCCCTGTGTGCTGGATGTTATTGGTTTTTTAACTGTTTGAGCCTGCAAAGGAATCACTATAAAACAAAAACTTACCAATGTGATAGTCAACCACCCCAGCAGCTTGTTCACCCACAATAATCTTAGAATACCTTTATACTCAGTTGTCTCTTTTGAATCTTTCCCTCTGGTATTCATCGCCACCTCTCTGAACATCTTAAGAATATCAACAGAGAGGATCAGAAGGATACCGAATATGGTAAAAAATACAGCAATAATTATTAAAATAAATATGCTCATACTATTCTCCTTAAAAACTGTCTGTTAAAATACCGGGATCAATTGACTTGAAAGCCTAGATTCAGTGTCCAGAAGTTTTCCCCATCATTTTTATTCAGATAATAATCACCAAATCCGATCAGACTGACCGGAATTCTGCTTTTTATTACTACGAATTTCAAGCCGGCCCGAACAAAAAAATAGTTCTCCAATGATGGTTTGTTTGTAAAATATTTCCCGGCTGAGAAGAACAGGTATTTTACGGGCCTTACAACAAAGGAGAAATATGGAGACATGGAATTAAGGTTATAGGTATCATATTCCGGTTGGGGAACTCCATGCCAGGGATCATAAAACTCTGTCTGATATTCTCCACTCCAGGTCATTATCCCGGCCTCGACACCGAAAGTGGAATTAAAGAATGTCTGAACAAAAAACCCGAAAGACATATTCAAATCATAGTATTCACTGTTCCTTGGATCCAGTGTAAACCATTCGCCGGTATTCCCAAATATCCTTCCATATACTCCACCGCTGACAGTGAATGATGCGTTGATTATTAATGGAATCAATAGAATGGACAAGATACAAAAAAACACTATTACATTTTTTTTCATTATTCACCTCCGGGATATAAAATTATTGTTATAATATTACATAGAAAAAACCGTCAGAATATCTCAATAAATAATTATATTAATAAAGCGGATTATTGTAGATCAGCCATCAGCCCCAACTGAAAAATAAAACACGAAGTTCAAAATACTACTGCATTTTCCCTTTACAGCGGTAAATTTATGCAAAGTTATAATTTGAAACCACATTTTATGCATACTCTCTAACTATTTACCTTTATTGCGGTAATTATGCTTGACTTTCAAATGTTTTACTTGTAAAATATGATAAAATCTTTATATTTACCTTTATTGCGGTAATATGAGGCATATATGAAATTAGCAGACATGATAAGATTCCACAGAAAAAAAGCGGGCCTTTCCCGAAGGGAGCTGGCTGAATTGGCCGGCATTGGAAAGACAGTTATATTTGATATTGAACACGGGAAAGAAACAATAAAGCTCAGTACAATAAAATCTGTCCTTAACGTACTGAACATAGAGATGATCTTCAAAAGTCCGTTTCTGGACAACGGGA
>JAOZUQ010000007.1:32362-61297 GCA_029938635.1 Candidatus Aminicenantota bacterium | reverse complement strand
TGAAAAAGGCGGAAATATCAGTAAAAAATATTCCGGCCGGTATCCTCGAAGAGATCTCTATTGGAAGATACCGGTTCACATATTATAAGAATTATTCCGGGGATCCGGTGAGTTTTACTATCCCTGTCAAATATGAATCCTATGAATATTCAGAATTTCCCCCATTTTTTGACGGGCTCCTTCCGGAAGGAGTAATGCTTGAGGCTCTTCTGCGTCAACTCAAGATCGACAGGAAAGACAGTTTTGCTCAGTTATGCGCTGTTGGTGGAGATATGATAGGCGCGGTTACTGCAAGTGAGATAGAATGAACCGGTGCCCTATCACTTATGAACCCTGCGAAGGCAAAAAATATTCCCCGGCGGGATTAAAAAGACTGTCCCCGAAATTGATCGATCTGGAAGATCTGCCCTGGTCAGGAGAAGAACAGGTTCAGGAAGCGGCGGCAAGAGCGGTGAAGATGTCAATTCAGGGGGTGCAGCCGAAATTGAGTGTTATTCTCAGTATCAAAGAGAAACAATTTAAACTCCGGAACAAAAACGGAAAGTATATCCTGAAACCACAGAATCAACTTTATCCCAATATCCCTGAGAATGAAGATCTGACAATGAAACTTGCAGGATTATGCGGAATAACGGTCCCGCTGACAGGGATGGTCTATTCCAGGGACGGCTCATTTACCTATTTTATAAAACGGTTTGACAGAGCTGGAAAAAGCAATAAAATTCATGTGGAAGATTTTGCTCAATTGTCAGGAAGGACCAGGGATACAAAGTATGACAGCTCGATGGAAAAACTGATTTCTGTAATTGATAAATTTGCATCGTTTCCTCTAATTGAGAAGAAAAAAATGTTCCTGTTGACCCTTTTCAATTTTATAACCGGAAATGAGGATATGCATTTGAAAAACTTTTCGATGATTAAATCAGGAGACAAAATTGAATTGTCTCCTGCATATGATCTTCTCAACACCTCTATTGTCCTGAAAGATCCGGAAGAGATCGCCCTCCCTTTGAACGGAAAGAAAAACAACCTAACCAAAGAAGATCTGATTAATTATTTCGGAAACGAAAGACTGGGATTAAATACACAGACCACTGACGAAGTCCTTAATCGTTTAAAAAAAATATACTCTGATTGGATATCACTCATTCATGCTTCCTTTCTCCCGGAAAAACTTCGTAAAAAATATATTGATCTGGTTAATGTGAGAATGGAGAGACTGGGGATCTCAGGAATCAGCCATCAGCATTCAGCTAAGATCAAGAACCAAGTAAAAAGATAAAAGTATAACAACCTTTCTATCTTTTCTTTCTTTTTATACCGCTGCTGGATCTTCTGTTGGAGCTGCTGCTTTTTCTTATGCTTCTCTTTGAAGTTGAGATCCCTTTAGATCTGCTTTTTTTTACTACCCGGCTTTTAGACCTGCCGGTACTCCTGTTAGAAAACCCCCTCACGGAGCCGGTTGATTTTATTGATCTTCTTGATATACTGTTTCCTCTTTGTTGTCTGTTCCGGCTGCTGAATACTTTTGTTGTTCTCCTGCTTCTATCGGAATTGTAGTTCCTGTAACTCTTACTTTTTGAATAGTTTGTCTTTCCATACGCACCTCTGCTGTTATAGCTTCTGCCCTGATAAATTCTCCGGCTTTTTGATTTTCCATAGTAACTTCTGTAGTTTTGTCTGAGGCCTCTTTTGGAAATGTACTTTTTTCTTAAGTTCCTGTACTTTCTGCTGTACCTTCTTTTTTTATAGTAACTTCTGTAGTGGTTTCTTAATCCTCTGAACCAACTGCTTCCATATCTTCTCGCACTATAGTAGTTATATCTGTAATAATCACTATAGAGAGAAAATCTGTAATAATTGTCATAGTATGACATCCCGAAACAGGTAAGATGTATAAATCTCTCCATTGAGACATTAAAAAACCTGTCCCTTTGATAGACCCTGTAAAATACGTCTCTCGGAATGATATATACCCTTTCTCCTATTATTACAAAATTTATATACTTGTATGGATGTTCCCAGTAATACACAGTGCCGTATCGTCCGATCATAGGTAGAATACTCTCATAATCATAATAATATTCCTGGTTAGCTACAGACGAATCATAGTCGTAATCGTTGTTATAGACATCCCGATCACTATATTCATCATCATAATATTGATCATTATAATCCTGTCCGCTAATTGTCAGCACAGCTAACATAACAAACATAATCGTTAAAATTAATTTTTTCATTTTCCCTCCTTAACTACTATTACAGTGCAATATGAATACCAGAGAAAAAGCGGATAATGTGTCCCATTATGAGGACACTATAGGGTCGAAGGTTCGATTCCTTCAGGTATCATTTTTTTCTCAATTAAGGAATGTGGGCGGGCCTGGCGTCCGCCCCTACCAAAAATCCAAAACTATCAGATCAGCCATCAGCATTCAGATAAGATCAAGAACCAGGTAAAAAGTAAAAAGTGATGAAGAGATCACAGGGAAACGAAGGATGGTTTGTAAATCATAAGAAAGTAGAAAGGATATGGAGAAAATGGGGGAAAACGAATCCTGAGAATGGTACAATGACATGTAGCTGGTCAAATACAAAAAATGAGTAATGAATTATTGAATAATTTGAATTTAACTTCATCCCCCTTTGTATCAGTAATTATCCCTATTCATAAGGATTCCGAAGAAGTTGTAAAATTAATTAATGCCCTTAAAAATCAATCCTATCCCAGGGAATCATTTGAGATTATTGTTGTTAACAATTCCTCTACGGACAACCTTTCAAATGTATCCAATATTTCAGATATCATTTTTATAAATGAGATCCATATCCAAAGTTCCTATGCTGCAAGAAACAGGGGAATTGATATCGCCAGGGGTAAAATATTATGTTTCCTGGATTCGGATTGTCTGCCAGATAGACACTGGATGGAAAATGGATTAAAAACAATGAAAAGCTCTAAGGCTCATTTAGTAGGCGGTAATGTGATTTTTAAGATATCAAAAGAAGCCACTGCCGCTGAATATTATGATTCAGTTACAAATATGCAGGCAAAAAGAAATATTCAAAAACTTGGCGTTACAACAACTGCAAATTTGTTTCTAAGCCGTGAAGTCATTGAAAAAATAGGAACTTTTCCAGAAAAACTTAAATCAGGAGTAGATATTTATTATACCGCCCTTGCAGTAGCAAAAGGGTTTAAACTGGAATATTGTCCAAAAGCATATGTCCGGCATCCTGCCCGGAAGTTTAAGCAATTAATGAAAAAAGCCCATCGGGTCGGTTCAGGGAAAAGAAAGTTAAAAGAATATATAGACTCAGCACCTATTGAAAAAAAAATAACAATAAAAAAACTAAGAGGAAGACACCCATTTGATCATCTTAATCCTGTTAGAATATGGAACAATGTAAAAGAAAACGGTTATAAGATAAATATAATGAAATTATTTCAAATCTTAGTCGTTTCCTATTGCTATCTGTTTATTCTGGGTTTAAGTAAAAAAATACCGGAGAAAAATCAGAGTTCTTGAATTAATCAAAATCTTCCGGTTTTGACATCAAACCTAATTCAACAAGTTGTTCACTGGATTCATACCGGAGAGTTAATGGATTTAACAGATCGTAATTGTCCCCTAATTTTTCCAGTACATTTTTATAATTAAGGTGACGGTCGGTACAAAAATATTTTCGTAATTTGAGCTCTGATTCCTCAACAGATTTTTGTGCCAGATCTGACATTAATTTATAATGGAGTAAAACCCCTGTCACATCAGATACCCTTGCAGGAGTGATCCGATGACTGCTCGAGAGGAATTTAATTCCTTTGTTTCCGACTATTATTGGGGTTTTTGTCAAAGAGACCCTCTCATGGAACAGGTTATTTCTGATCCCACCTGTCACTTCCACATAAGGACATTTGTGACTTCCGAAAAAACGGTAATTATTATCAAAATATGGACTCAATGTCATTGGATCAACCACTTCATTCTTAAAAATCCCGCTGGTATTGGGTGGATACATATCAAGCATAAATGTTCTGAATGCTTCCTGCCCTTTATTTCTCATATAATTAACGAGATATCTAAGGCTTTTTTGCTCGATGCCGGGAAATATAAGCGCTTCATCTACATCAACATACATACACCAGTGTTCTTTACCATATTTATTGACCAAGCTATTGATCCATTGCATACCGGAGGCTGCTTCTCCATAATTGTCTTCAGTCCAGAATAAATGGACATCCTTTTGTTTTTTTAAAAATGAGGTACTCCCGTCATCGGATCCGTTATCAACTATAAAAAAGTGTTCAACTCCCAATTTCCGATAGTATTCAAAAAACCAGGGCAGCCTGTTCATTTCATTCCTTAAACATGTAAACAGGATGATCCTGTCATGCCGGGCCGGGAGGAGATTGTTGTCGATCCGCTCCATTTCTCCTTTATATGGCAGCAATGCAAGCCTTGTAAATATGTTTTGTCTGATGAGGTCATCCCAGATCTTCTTTGTCTCGTTCGGCTTTCCCGAAACATATTCGGACCAGGCATAGAGGAAAAGAATTCTGAGATTGTGTTCATGCTCATCATACAACTCCTTAATAAGAAGTTTTGCATCATCTATACGGGATGCATAAATATAATACTTTGCCAATTCCGATTTGACGTAGGTTTTTTTGGGGAATTTCCTGTGAAGGGTTTCCAATATCCCGATTGCCTCGGCAAGGCAATTTTCTTTATTGCTTTTGAACAGGATCTCTGCTTCCAGAATTCGGGTATCTATTTTGGATCTGCTGAATCCTGGTAAAGACCTGACCGCCATTAATGCGCCGTCCCAATCATACTTTGTCATGCGTATTAATGCCATTGCACTTATAAAGGATCTGTCTTTCAGGTTTGGATCCTCTTTTTTGCATAATTCATCGGCTTCACCGGTTTTATTGTCTTTGATTAATGCCAAAATATAATCCAAACGGGATTGCTGATCGTCAGGGAATCGTATGGTAATATCCTTCCAGACACTGCAGGCCAGGTCAGGCCGGTTGGTATATTTGGCAAACTTTGCATGCTGTTTCATAAATAGAATGTTATCCGGCCATTTGTTTTTTGCTGCTGATATCAGGATCTCTGATTCACCATATCTTTCCAGTTCCATTAACGCTTTGATTCTTTGACCATAGATATCGGGTAAATCCGAAAGGGTTGATGTGACTTTTTCGGTATATTTAAGGCAAGACTTCCAATCTTCAAGATATTCGGCACATTTCCCTAAAAAAATATAGGTCCTCAACTCATCAGGCCATTTCTTTAATACTTTTTCAAATACAATTATGGCTTTTTTGTATTGTTCCTTATAAACAAGAATTTTTCCTTTATTCAGCTGCCTTAAAAAAATAACAGTATTTATTATCCCGTATTTTTTTAATAGACCCTGATTAAGTATATATTTCCGGAATAGACGGAAGCTGATTCCTCTAAAACTATAATTAGAAACGTAATTTACTGCTTTTTTTAAAATACCGGACCTCCCGGATGATAATATTAAAAAAAATTTCATTTAAGAGTAGCTATTGGACATTGTTCCAAATTTTTGTCTTGCTCAAAATTTTTCTGGTCTGCCATTTATTGAAAATAGTTCTATGAGATTTCCCATCCTTTCTGCTTTTCTTCCAAATTCCCTCTTTGATATCCAGGACATTATACTGTTTTGCAGATATTTCAAAACCCAGCCAGTTAAATAATTGGCTTAATTTATCTGAGTCTTTAGAGATCATTTCTTCATACCTGATTAAGAAGCAATTCTCATTGTTTTTATAGTAGAATTTTAACATATGATTGTTTTGGGACACCCAATTTCTTATAATTTCATCCAGATCTCCCCACTTCCCCATCACCAATTGGCTGGCGATAACATCAATGGGGTCCCTGATTATAAATACAAACCTTGCATTTGGATAGAGGTCTATCAGCATTTCCATAACCTGGTCGTTAATCCCGTATCTTATCTCTTTAAACCCCCAACAAACTTTTTTTGAAAACTTTTCCGGGCTAAAAAATGATTCTATAAATTTTTTGTAATTTTTTTTAACAGTATCTTTCCCATACCAGTGAAGCCAGGAATATCCCGGTTTATATTCTAATTTCTTTGCAAAAAGGGCATCCGGAGCTTCTTCTTTTTCAAACCGTTTTTTCATTTTTTCGTCAGTGAAATGGAAAAAATAGGCATCAGCGATTTGTTTAAGGAAACCGCCATGTTCGCCGCTGAGAATCACATGGTCCATACTATTCAGAATTTTCATCAGAAGTGTAGTCCCGCTTCTTCCTGAGCCTAATAAAAATATCGGGAATATATTTTTCATTATTTAGTGTATCCAGTATTAAAAATAGTATCATTTTGAAAATAACAATTCTATCTATTTTCAAAATGTGTGTTAATCCTTTAAAATACTATTGTTTAAATTAAAAATGAAAACTATATTAATACTTCGTGATCGGCCATCAAGTCCGATGTTCTATTTCATTGATCATTTTGTGTCGCGATGGGAAGATGCCGGATATCGGGTGATAGACCATATCGGTTCAGTTGATGTCCCAAAAGCTGACATCTGTATTCTTCATATCAATCTAACTGTTATACCTCCGGAATATGTTGAGATAATTGCAAAATTTCCCCTGGTAATAAACGGAAATATATTGGATATTTCCCGTCGAACTTTCAGTCAGATACTGCTCTCAAAGAATGATGATTATACAGGCCCGGTGATTGTTAAAACCAATACAAATTACGGCGGTAAGCCGGAGAGTGACAGATTAAAACAAAAATATATGTTAAATGAACCCTCAAAGAGTATTTTTCCGTCCTTCGGAATTAAATCAGTTGTGAAGAAGTCCCTTTTTCAATTAATGAACAGAACAGGAATTAAAAAACCGTTTCAAAAATGGGATCAGATAGAAACAATGAATCCTTTAACCTATCCTATTTTTAGAAACATGAATCATGTCCCCAAAGGAGTTTGGGGAAATCCAAATCTGGTTGTTGAACGGTTTATTAACAGTTGCAAAGATGGATTGTATTATGCATATTACTGTGTCTTTTTCGGAGACAGGCAAATTGGAGGGCGTTTGGCTTCACCGAACCCCATAGTTAAATTCAGCAACCTGGTTTCAGAAGAACGGCTTGCTGTGCCTGATGCGGTGAGGCAATGGCGAAAAGACTTGAATATTGATTTCGGCCGTTTGGATTACCTTGAATTTGAAGGCCAATACTTTCTTATTGATGTAAATAAAACGGAGGGTGGAGGGATTGAGATGGGGTATGAATATCCGGAGGAAATTGATTACCTGGCAGGCGGGTTGGAATATTGTCTGGATTTTGAATTAGAAGACTTATGATTATCTTCTCAATCCTGTTGAAGAAGATAACTTTCACGATACCTGGAATAATCAGTTTACTTTGTTATCAGAAGCCGGGGTTTCATGGGATTCAATGACATTTTTGCTGTTTTTAAACTGAAAATACCCCCTATTTTTATCACTGAATATAATTTTGTAGAAATTACTGTTCTCAGTCCCGTATTTATCAGTTAAATATTGTATTGTATTTGACATAGCGTCAAGCCTGTCTTGAAAACGGGATTGAGCTGATTCCTGTATCTCTCTGTCGTAGTTTCCGGAAGAAAGCCGCATAACCATACCACCGGAGGTCTTAAATAAATACCTGTCTTTAGTATGTCTTGAACTGGACTTTTGCCAGGAATATCCCCCCCAATGAGTCCATTTGCCGGGGACACCCAGTATCTTTAACAATTCTGCTTTACTAATGATCCCGTATGGAAATAGTGGATTAAAACCCTCCTTGGCAGTAAAATGAAAGCCCACCTGTGGTTCATATATTGCCTCAGGGATAAATCCCCTTTTCAGATACTCAATATTTTTTGAAAGCCTGGCGAAGGGAATAGTTATATACGGGAAATGAGGAGGCTGAGTACAATCAAAACAGAGAGCATCGAAGTCTTTTTTTTTAAATATACAATTTCCGTCCAGCACAAATGTCCAATTTGCCGTACGTTTTCCCTCCTCCAATGCCAGATTACGTGCGCCATTTAGATTCATTGCATAATTGATTTTCGGAGACATGGCCCAAATGAGTTGTCTTTTTTTTATATCCAGGGACTCTTTATAGAATTTTTCAGATGAGAAATAGTCAACTCCTCCGAACTCATCCACTCTCCAGCCTGTTTCGGCATACTCTTTTCCTGAAAATGGTATTAACAAATAGTCTACTGGGTATTTCTCCAGCAAATCTATAAGGTCCTGCTCAATCTTCTTATCAATGATTCGATTCAGTACAAAGCATTTTCTGCAGTTTTTAAAATCCGGTTCATTTTGAAGAATGTATTTCAAGTTATTCAGAGTCTGATCCTTTGAATGAATGGGATAATGATCATTCCCTAAAATTCTTATGATCAAAAACCCAGAGAGAATTTTCCGGTCATTCAGTTCAACAATTTTTTTCTCATATAAATTCTTTTTTGATAATAATTTTATTCTTCGATTCAATTTCAGATTTAGAACGCTCAAGTGGTAATAAATACTCAATAAGATTTGCTTTAAAATTTTAAGATAATTCCACAAAGATTCTTTTAATACTTGATAGAATGTCATATTGAACTCCTCGTGGATGAAAGTATAAATAATTCATATAAGATCCGGTTTAACAGGTAAGCTGCCCGGTATTTCAGTAAGTTCATTTTTGAAAATCTCATTTTTTTCAAGAAAAATGACTTGTATGAAGGTTATAGAGTTTAGAATAATGTCCGTTTTTAGAAAGAAGCGCCTGATGTGAACCATCTTCGATTATCCTTCCCTTATCAATAACAAGAATTCTATCCGCGATACTGACAGTTGAGAAACGGTGTGAAATAAGTAATGTTGTACGTCCCTGTGACATCTCCTTAAAATTTGTGAATATTTCATATTCAGTAGATGCATCTAAATTTGCTGTGGGCTCATCGAGGATCAGAAGAGATGTTTTTTTGGCAAAAGCACGTGCAATGGCAATTTTTTGCCACTGCCCTCTGGACAAGGTGTAGTTTCCGAATTTTCTTCCAAGGAGAGTATCATACTTTTTCGGCATTTTCTGTATCATATCGTCTATTCCAACTTTTTTAGCCACGGTTTCAATGGATTCCCGATCACCCAATAATTCACGCCAATTACCATAGGCAATATTTTCTGACACCGTTGCTTCATACCGGTTAAAATCCTGAAGGACAAATCCGATCTGGCTGTAAAGATAATCCAGATCAAATTCTTTGATATTATGATTATCTAATAAGATATTTCCATTGTCACAATCATACAGACGGGCAACCAGTTTGGCAATTGTGGATTTTCCTGAGCCATTTTCGCCTACTAAGGCCACCACTTCTCCGGGTTGAATGGTAAAGGAGATATCATGAAGCACCGTCATTTTAGATCCCGGATAAGCGAAACTCACATTTTCAAGTGAAATTTCTCCGTTAATTTTATCCGGAATATAATTATTGTGACTGTAAAGTTTCGGTTTTAAATTGAGATATTCAATCAAATCACCCACAAACATTGCCTGCTTCAGTGTACTGGTAATACTGTAACTGGAATCTTCAATGGTATTTTTTAACTGATGCGTTGCCCGTCCATAAATTACCAGATCTCCTACTGTAAGTAATCCCTGAAAGACACGCCAGGCAATCCATCCTGAGGCCAGGGCGATAGCAACTGCAAAAAAGACAGCAAAAAAAAAGTTGCCTATAATCTGCCTTTTATAGATCTTACGATCCTCTGCAATAAACTCTTCCATATAATTCTTGTACTGTTCCGTGAGGGGTTTGGCCAGATCTAACAATCTCACTTCAGGCACTCTATTATTATTTAACATTGTTCGTGAGTAATAACCGATCCACCTGCGCCGGGCCGCTCGATTTCGAGATACAATATATTGTAATTTCGATTGTTTCCAATAAAATCTGAGATATGGGATTGAAATCGGGAAAATCAGCAGAGTGGCAATAGGATCAATGACGATCAAAATAGCCACAATGGAGATCAATGAAAGAATATTGGTAATAAAACTAAATATCTGGTTTATAAAACCATTAATATTACCGGCAATATTATTTTTGGCCCGTTCAAGAGTATCCTGGAGATCAGGATCTTCAAAGGTAGCTACTTCAAGTTTTTTTGCATGATTTAACACTTCAAGGGTAATACTGATTTGAAGTACTTCTGTCAGGCGACGTGATGCATAGTTGCGTCCTCCCCTTAATGCTGCCTGTACAACAGCAATTCCCAGGATCAAACCGATCCAAAACAGAATTGTATTGAAATTATTGTTAGAACCATTGCTTATTTCAACCAGGCTGTTAATTAATTCACGCCCAACCAGGGCCTGCAACGCCAGTAATCCCGGTGGTATGATAGTAAAAATCAGTTTAAGACCGAACCAAAATTTTGTCAGATTCCAAACCTTTGCAAAAACCCACTTTATAGTTGCGCCCAATAAGCCTTTCCTGTATGTGTCAAATATATCCTTTTTAACAGCCATGTTTATTTTTATCTGAGCAATCCAAGTTTTTATTGTCTCGAGTAACAGGAAGTATTACCATATATCTAAATTTAGTAGAACAGCATTTTTCAATACTAATGGACATAATTAAATATTAGCATATTAACGAATAAAAAAACCTAGAATATAAATCAACTTTTTAAAAATTCACTTCAGTTTAAGCAACTAAAAAGAATAATTAATTCTGATATTATGATAATATTAATTTGATCTTATTGAAATGAAAAAGAAAATTACAGTAATTGTACCGACATTCAATGTTGAAAACATAATTGAAAGGTGTTTAAACTCTGTGCAGTGGGCTGATGAGATTATTGTTGTTGATTCATTCAGTAATGATAATACTTTGAAAATTGCAGAAAAGTTCGGTGCAAAAGTACTGCAACATGAATACATTTACAGTGCGAAACAAAAGAATTGGTCAATCCCTCAGGCAACCCATGACTGGGTGCTTCTCCTTGACAGTGATGAGGTTGTTACTACAGAACTTGCAGATGAAATCCAGGAGCTGCTTTCTTCTGCTGAAATAGATAAATATATTGGATTTGGGATCAGCAGGCGGGAATATTTTCTTGGAAAATGGATGAGATGGGGAGGCCGTTATCCTCTGCGGGCTATCAGGTTGTTCAAAAAATGGTGCAGGTATGAGGACAGGGATGTTCATGCTCACATTATTCTCCCAAGAGAAAAAATAAAAAATCTAAGAAATGATATTTTACATTTCTCCAATCCCACCATTGAACACTTCCTCACAAAATCCAACAGGTATTCAACCTACCAGGCAAATTATCTTTTTAAAAAAAGGAATTCCGGGAATAAAATCAGATTAAAAAAATTATTCACTCATTCTATTTATTTTAAGTCAATGATCAAAGATTATTGGCATTTCATACCATTGGCGCCATTCGCAAGGTTTGTTTATATGTATTTTTCAAGACTTGGTTTCCTGGATGGAAAGCATGGTTTTTTAATGGCGGTATTGTACGGACTTCAGGACTATATATCTAAAACAAAATATATTGAACTTTGTGGCAAAAAGCCAAATATGCGTTTTTCCATCCAGGGGTTTTTAATTAAGATCATTTCAAAAAAGAGTGATCCAACCTGTGAACTCAACTGATTAATATTTTTCTGTTCCCTTTCGTATCAAATTATTGAATGCTTTAATCTATTCGAAAAATATTAAAAAAAAAAGAAGAGCATGAAAAATGCTTACACAAATGAAGGGCAAATGCAGCCATCTGCATTCAGATAAGATCAAGAACCAGGTAAAAAGGCAAAAGTAAAAAGTATTAATGGGATTTGGGATCTGGTGTAGGGGCAGGTCTCTATCACACTCTCTATACGTGCTGGTGATTCTATGCCTGTCCAACTCTCAGATATTTCCTGAAATGGGCGAATTGCCATTCGCCCCTACCAAAAACCCAAAATCTCCAGATCAGTCCTTTTTAATCATGGCCATCATGTAATCATGCGAATCAGAGTTCAGACAGCATGCCCTAAATTTCAATTTTTTTATTTTTTGGGAGAATTCCACTTTATACCAACAGAAACGGCAAGGTTTTTACTTTCAATGAGTAAGGCGGAAATCGAGATCCAGTCTGCAAGTACCCATGAGATCCCCTCATGAAAATTTTCCCCGTCGAAATTTGTAAAAATACTGAATTTTTCTGCAATACTGAGAGTTATCCCGAATATTCCGTAAGTTTTATTTAATTCAGGAACAAGACTGGCAATCCCACCGGTGACACGCAAAGCAAAACTCTCAGAAAATTCCCAGGATTTTGTGAGATTTAGATAAACAGACTGATCACTTCCTCCTGTCTGAACACTTCCGGTCCCAACGATTATCCCCGGCATCATTCCGTCCTCATCTTCCTTTAAAACCTGAGCCCTTACATTCCAAATAACCTTTTTTGTAATAACAGAATAACCGAACCCCACATCCAGCCACTTAAGCACTCCATAACGGAGATTTAACAAACCCTGCTCTTCCTCTCCATTCGGGATGTACATGGATGTGAAAAGAAATGATCCTGTGGCAAGCAGTGAACCATCTGAACTTCCTGAGCATACCGGACAAAAAGGGCCGCACTCCTGAGCACCTGCAAAACTTCCCGAAATTATTATTACACTTATTATCAAAATTACTTTTTTCATAAAATATTCCTCTTTTTATATTTGTTAAGTTCAAAAATTTTAGGGGATAGCAAAGCCTATGTCAACCACTTTAGTCCTATTTAATGTTTCGAAACCTCCTCTGACCTCTTGCCACTGATCAGTACTGAAATATCTTAGGAATGTGGGCGGACGCGAGGCCCGCCCTTACGGTGGAAAATAAACAATTCTTTTTGTATGAACAGATCGTTACAAAATACGCCCCATTCAAAGAATAATCGTATCCCTTTAATCTAATTGATCTTCTGTAATTAATTTCTGGATCAAAGACCATAAATTTGCATTATACATTTTTTACATATTTGCAACTCAAAGATATTCAGTTCTGTTAAGCAGCATTTGTTCCAAACAGGCACCATATTTTCTTTTCACATATAAATTTGGATTGGTTTTTTATATTGTTTGTTTGCTACCTTAATGGTATCATTTCGACGAAGTAAAACTTATTACAACAATATGATGTAAAAATTCTTAAAAATAACCGGGAGGTTTCGTTTGGAAAATATCAGAGATTTCATGAAACAGGCACCAACTATAAAATTACGGGAACCGTTAGCCTGGACATTAGGCACCTTTGAAGATGAAAACAATATTTTTGAATACAGTTTTATAGATACGGTAAAAATGGCCGGCCATTCATGCCCTACGGTTTCTGCTGCATACATCGGATGTTTAACTACCTTAAAAAAACTCTATCCTGATTCAGTCCCTGTAAGAGGGGAAATTTCAGTTATAGTATATGGAGATGCTGAAGAGGGGGTCTATGGGGTAATAGCTCAGGTTTTCAGTTTTATCACAGGAGCATGTACAAATACAGGTTTTAAAGGGTTGGGATCTAAGTTCAATAGAAAAGATCTTCTTAAATTCAGTCCGGATACACCTGATCTTGGGGCAATGTGTTTTGAATTCGAAAGGCTGGATAACAAAAAAAAGGTTTTACTGAAAATTAACCACGGTGGATTACCTTCAATCGGAATAAAAGAGCAAAAGATGGGTGAATTGCTTAACAAAACTATAATGGAAACATCTGAAAAAGAGGATATCCGGGAATTCCAGGATCTTTGGATGGAAAAAGTTGAAAAGATAATTAAGCAGGAAAATTTAGAAGATTGGATAAGTGTTGAATAAAAGGAGAATCAGAAATAAAAAGAATATAAAATTCATTCCTTTTTTTGTTATATAACTTAAATTTTGTTATTACTCGAATTGTGCACAGGCAGATAAACTGAAAAAGTCGTACCCTCACTCTCTTTAGAAGCAACATCAATTTTTCCATGGTGAATTCCAAGTATCATTTTTGATAAATGAAGTCCCACACCGGCTCCATCCTTTTTGGTTGTGAAACGGAATTGAAATAATTTATTCTGAATATTCTCAGGTATACCGGCTCCATTATCCTGAATATTAATAATTACAAAATTATTTTTCCCTGTTTTTGAAGAGATATCAATAGTACCTTTATTTGCCGGACCGGCTTTTTTGATTGCTTCTACTGCATTCCTGATCAGATTAACAAATACCTGGGTTAACATTTTCTTGTTACAAAACACATCAATCCCTTTTGTATTATTAAAATCTGCTTTAATTAAAATATCATCCAGAAGGTGTTTACTTTGCACAAGAGCTTCCTCAAAGAGGAATTCAACAGGTTCAACCTGTTTTGAAGTCAGCTCATCTTTAACAAGAAAATCAGATGTATTTAGAACTGATTCTATCGAATTAAATCCGTGCTTCACCATTTTAAGGATTTCCTTTAATTTTAATTCATTTTTTGCTGAAATTATGGGGTTTGAATCCACCAATTTCTGGAGGAAAAAATCAGCGCCACTTATTATTTGCAGAGGATTACGAATTTCATGAATAACAAAATCCTTGATCTTTAATATCTCTTTAGATTTAAATTCTAAAGAGGCAGATATATCCTGAAGCAATATTTCATATTGTCTCCTGGCGATCCAATGTGCTACTTTCTCTTTTAATATCCTGATATTATAGGGTTTTATAAGATAATCAGTTGCCCCGAGTTCAAAACCTTTTATCTGATCTTTTTCCTCGAATAAAGCAGAATTAAATATAAAAGGTATATGTTTCCATTTCTCCTCTGACATTACCTTTTCACACAGATCAAACCCATTCATTTCAGGCATCAGAACATCAGATAATATCAAAGAGATCTGATCTCCGAATTTATTCAGTTTTTCCAGAGCTTCCACACCGTTTTGTGCAATATGAAGGTTATATTCTTCATGTAACGCATCAACGGTAACTTTTAACATTCCCGGATTATCTTCAACTATCAGAACAGAAGGATATTCAGGATTAACATCTTCATAACCTAATATATCTTCTATATGTGTTATATTTAGAAGGTCATCCAGATTAAGCCTTTGTTGAAGTTCAAATTTCATAGCACGGTCATTTTCTCTTCTTCCTGATACATCTCCCGATTTATCCAGGTCCCTTCTTTTCGCCTTCCTTCTATCATCTTTTTTGAATATTGGGTTTTCTATAGAAACATTCTGGTCAATATAGAGTGGTAATGTAAATTTAAATGATGTCCCGTATTTTTTGTTTGAGTTTGCAGTTATTGTCCCGCTATGTAATTCAATATTTCGTTTGACAAGATAGAGTCCAACCCCTATTCCATCAAATCTCTTTGAAAGTACATCATCAGCCTGATAGAGGCGGGTAAATATTTTTTTCATATGGCTCCTGGGTATTCTGACCCCGGAGTTAAAAATTTCTGTATTAATATTATGATCATCACTGCTTACGGTTATTTTTATAGAATCTCCTGCCTGAGTAAACTTGAAAGCATTTTGTATCAAATTGTTTAAAACTTCCTCAATTCTGACAACATCAATATTGGCAATAATCGAATCATTAATTAAGTTTAATTCATATTGTTTTTTTTCTTCTGCTGCCCTAGATGTGAAGATGGAGAATATATTTTCGATAATTCCGGCATAGTTATAGTTATTTAATGATAATTTAACTTCAGGATCATCGACTTTAGAAATTGAGATTATCCTGTCCACATGGTTAGAAAGTTGAAAGGCAGAAGTTTTTACAACTTGCAATTGCTGTTTTACTGCCTCTCCAAATTTAGATGTTCTCTCCTGAATAATCTCAATATTGCCTATAATAATTGATAGAGGTGTTTTCAGTTCATGAGTAATATTTGTTATAAAATGGTTTTTTGTTTTTGATAACTCATCAATCTTTTTTCTGGATTCTTCAAGTTTTTTATTCTTAATTTTTTCCCGTTCAGAAACTGCGAAAATTTTTCTTCTATTCGTTTCAGTAATACCCGATGAGATAATAACCATAATAAGTGAGAAAGTTAAGAAATAGATACTAACCCAGAATGACGGCCATATAATTATCTTTTTATTTAACAGATCTATAACAACATTAATGAACAGGTGAACAAAAAGAATAGTTAAACCTGCAGTAAATGCTCCTTTAATACCCCATGGAACTATCATTGCTATTCCTATAAAAACAAGTATAAGCCCGGCATAATACGGGCTTGTATGTGACCCTGTTAAATAGGTCAGGAGTGCAATCGATGAAGCAATTACAATATTAAGTAAATGACACATGCTTTCCGGATATTTCTTTAAGAACGTTTTGTTTGAAATTATAAATAAAGCGATACAAATAAATGTGGCAATCAACCTTATTTTAAGCAGTTCCTGCCATAGATCGGGGAAGATCAGGATATCAAAAATAAAAGCAAAGGGTAAGAGAAAAATACAAAACAGGTATGCAACATTTAACCTGGTAAACCAGAGTTCATTTAGATATTTCTTATATTTACTTTCAAATTCATCAGGAATAGAGAAAAACAATTCAGAAAGGTTTTTCTTGATCGAATTCATTTGGATTTTTCAGGAATAACTAATTTTAAAAATATATTTGCCTGGTTCTCATCAAATGAAAGTTCAACCGGGATATCCGGTGGGACAAGTTTAAGCATCTCCTTATCATCCCTGTGAATTACATCCCATCCTCCACCATAGTCCATTAAATATCTGGTTGAATTATTTTTATGAACATTTGTAATAATTATGGAACCTCCCTCTTCGGTATAATCTACAAATGAGCGGATAAACCGCTTACAAAATGTATCTTTAAAATAATCAAATAATCCTGCGCTATAGGTCAGTGAATACTTATCACGAGATAAGTTCATATTCTTGTTTCTTATCAGATCAAGAATATTCAGATTTACCAATTCAACAAAAAAATTCTCTTTTTGAACAAACTGAAGCCTCTCTGAAAAATCGGCAAGAGCAAAAGCATCCATATCAACCAGTGTTGCATAAACAGGCCTTGGAAAATCATTTCTTTCGACAAAACGTAAAACTTCTTCTGCGGGACCTGACCCGAAGAGTAAAAATGAAAACTCTTTTTCAGATTTTTCATACATAGAACAAAGTTGATCATATAAATATTGGATTCTTCTCTGATGAGCCTGGACAGCGTCAGTTGAATATATAAATTTATTCATTAATTTACCGAATAATGAATCTCCGGAATATGGATTAACAAAAAATTGTTTAATGGTCTCAAAATCGCCAGGGTATCCGTTATCTCTGTCAATAATAGATGCTGCCAGCGGGGAGGTTTTTATAAACTGTATCAGGTTTTTCCTGAAATATTTTTTATATTCCAGATTTTCAGAATCCGGAACTTTATCCGCAATTTTATTAAGCCTGGCTATGAAATTATTTTGATCATTCAAAACTTCTTCTTCAATACTTTGAAGGAAAAGCTCCATTTCAGTTCCGATCTTAAGATTGTGAAATTTTTCCTCATAGTCCAGTATATTTTTCAAACTACTGAGATATAACCTCCAATCACAAATTAGCGCCTTGTATTCATCACTGATCTTATCAAATTTTTTTATTGACTCAAGCGTGGTAATAATACTGTTCTTATTCTGGAAGGATTTTGATATTGTTTCAATTGCTGATATATCCAGGTGCTGATCTATAAAATTTATAATAACTTCAGAGTTATCATCTTTGATACGTAAGACAAACACCATACCATTCAGGAGTACTCTGTCATTTATTGAAATAAGGATCTCAAATTCATCTCCAATCTGGAATTTATGATCTGATATTTCATCACTGAATTCTATTCTTGCAGTAGATGCCGTATAGTCAAGAATAGTTCCTGCTATGACAAAAGATCCTTTTTTATTTTTTAAGGTTAAGGAAGTATCGATTCGGATCTTAGGAAAATGACGCTGGATCCTTATTTTACCGCCAACCATCCGGTCCATCCTTTTCTTATCGAATTGTATCCCGATACGGGCCTTATTTTTGTCAAATTCTGAAACACTGACTATTGTTCCTGTTCCATTAATAACTTCAAGTTTTTCATTATTAAAGATAGATATTTTATTGAAGATCGCTCCCTCTTTAAAAAATGAATCATTATTGCATAAAAAAGAGAAACCATTATTGGATATATCCCAAATCGGGAACTCTGTTAAATTATCATCAAACCGGCATGTCATCTCGGTTTGGAATTTCCTTCTGGATTTTCTGATATTTCGAATACTTTCTTCAAATTTCTTCATTTCCCGCCCCACCTATATTACACTTAATTCCAGTCGAAATGTCAACTAATCTCACTCAGAATCCATTCAATATATAGAACTAAATGGAATTTCTATGAATTTGAAACTATAAATATAAAATTTTTTAATGAGTCTTGATAATTTTAGAACTAATTAGATTAAATTATAATATGATTTGCAGCCACTTTACAGAAGCGAAGGAAAAGAACTCTTAATCAGCAGGCCGAAGGTTCGTGTACTCTGCCTTTAAATTCCCTACCTTAACAGTTCATTAATCGCCGCTCCGCTCCGTGACAGTTTGTTGTTATTCAGAGTACAGTCATCATTATCTTTATTTCCGTCCTTAAGAATATCAGGGTCATAAAGGATCACAAGCTTATATGTAGGAGGGAACTCTCCTTCACTTGGTGATGCTGCATACCATGTCCTGATATAGCTCAGAGATATTGTACCTCCAGGGAGAATATTACTGAACACCTTTGTTTTTCTTAAAGTAGAACCTTCATAGAGATATGCCATCCCTCCCCCGCCTTTAAATTCTTTTAATCCGACATTCTTAACAACTCCCGTTATTTGTACTCTTCCGGTAAAAGTTGCAGTTTGCTGCAATAAAGTGAAGTTTATTTTATGAGCTGCCGGGTCGGGACAATCTCTTCTAATCAATTGAGGCCTTAGAACCGCTCTATTCAATTGAACTGTACTTAAAGGTTTTATCAGTTTTTTACATCTGACATTCACAACTTTTGTGTTATTAGCTTCATTGAATTCCGTAAGGACGTTATCCACATCGACTTTTGCCTTTATAGTAGCTGCACCGCTTACGATAACACCGGGATTTGCTCCTACTCCATGAGCAGTCCATGCCCCGGGCGCCAATACAATGTGTTCCGTATCATCAGTTTTAAGGATACCGTTAACCCATACTTTTTCCCTGAATATTTTATCAATTTTTTTTGTTCCGTTATTGGTATGTTTGATCCAGATCCTGCATTTCTTATCCAGATAGACATCAGTTATATCGATATCATATTTCGATACAGCTGTCGTCAGTCCCCCACCCTTGATCTTCATTCTGCAGAAATCCATATTGTTGTTCTCATAAAATTCAGGTACCGAGTTCCCCGGATCAACGATCGCACCCAGAAAATATAATCCTGTCGGAGTATTACCCGGGATCCTGTTATTCCCGTTAAGTTTCACAGATGTTGTCTGACCGGCACCCAGATATGCAACAAACTCTCTCCCCCCGAGAAGCAGTGCATCCTCCTTGAAAGTTGCTGAATATACAGCATATTTCATTGGAGCACTGGCATTCTTGGAAATGATCAGATCTACCGAAAAGTTCTTTGCAGCTGTTTTTCCTGCATTTGTAACAAACACCTGGATGGATTCTTTTAAGTTCTGTCCAGCTACTGCTTTCCCCGGACATTTTATCCTGATCTTAAGATCTACTGACTGGCCATAGATCATACTTCCCGAAATAAATATGATAAAAACAATAAAAATTACACTTAATATATATTTTTTCATTGTTCCTCCTGATCTATATATAAAAATTTATTGAATTTATCTCAAATATTTTTAAAAATCATAAACTTATTTTTCATTCCAGGTTATTTTCCGGATCTTTATCTGTAATCTAATTAATCATGACTAAAAACTTAACATGTGTTTTTTATTGATTATATTTTTATTTATTGTTACAAATATAAATTATATAGGGGGATAATATGCTCCCAAAGTTCTTTGAATTTAACTTGATCTATCCGGAGGGAATATGAAACGAATATTTTTAGTTGGAATTATTATTATGTTTATTGTCAGTCTTTCTTTTTCTGCAATTTCAGACAAGGATACCCTGGCAGGAAAATGCATGACATGTCACAAGGAGAAATCACCAGGGCTTTACCGTCAATGGTTCAGTTCTGCTCACGGGATGCACAATGTCACCTGTATAGATTGTCATAGTGCCGAAAAAAGTGATGCTGACGGATATATTCATTATGATATTTTGATAGCGACCCTTGTAACTCCGAAAGATTGTGGAAAATGTCATAAAAAAGAGATGGAAGAGATTGACAAATCCTATCATGCAAAAGCAGGAATGATCCTTGAATCAGCTGATGCATATCTTGCTCATGCTGCCGGAGGACATCCTGTTGCAATTGCCGGTTGCGAAAGCTGTCACGGTTCAAAAATTATAATTGATTCGAAATCCCCGAATAAACTTTCAATAAAAAGTTGGCCAAACTCAGGAATAGGCCGCCTGAATCCTGATGGAAGTAAAGGATCCTGCACAGCGTGTCATACTCGTCATAATTTCACTAAGTCCCAGGCCCGCCAGCCTGAAGCCTGTGGGAAATGTCATCTGGGTCCGGATCATCCTCAAAAAGAAATTTATGAGGAATCAAAACATGGCAATGCATATTATACTAACATTCCAAAGATGAATCTTGATTCTGACAAATGGGTCGTAGGTGAAGATTATTTTCTCGCCCCTACCTGTGCTTCATGTCATATGTCTGCAACCTCCGGGCAGAAAGTAACTCACGATGTTGGAGACAGGATTACATGGACATTACGGCCCAAGGTCTCAAAACGTCTGGATAACTGGCAACAAAGGAAAAAAAATATGGTAGATGTCTGTACGAATTGCCATGGAAAAACTTTTGTTGACGGCCATTATTACCAATACGATGCTCTTGTTGAACTCTACAATGAAAAATTCGCAAAACCTGCCGGGGAAATTATGGCTATCGTCAAGAAAAATAAACTGCTTAAAAACAAAGCTGCTTTCAGTAATAAGATAGAGTGGATCTATTGGGAAATATGGCATCATGAAGGAAGAAGAGCGCGTCATGGAGCCGCAATGATGGCACCTGATTATACCTGGTGGCATGGAATATACGAGGTCGCGCAACATTTTTATTTTAAATTGATCCCTGAAGCAATGAAGTTTAAGAATGCAGAACTTGATTCATATTTGGACAAACTCCTGCAAACTCCAATGCACAAATGGTTGAATCAGCCGACGGACCAGCTTAAGAAAAAGATCAAAAGTGGAGAGTTACAACAAATTTATAAAGAGCTTTTTAAAAAAAAGAACTAAAATAAAACAGAATAATGTTTGAAAAATATAAAATTTTCATCAAAGGTATCTCTTTAACGAGTGCCGGACGATTAGGGATGATCTTTTCTACCTCTGCGTTCATAAGTTTTATTCTGTTTGAGTTACTCCAGATATCAGGTATTCTGACCAATGCCTATATTGGCCTGATCACTTATCTTCTGTTTCCTGCCCTGTTTATTTTCGGGTTGATCCTGATTCCGATAGGATGGTATCTATACAGAAAAAAAATGAATATGAGTACCAGTGAGCTCATGAAAAAGAGTTTTGGAGAGAAGGGGGCCAAGGGAGGAGCCATCGGATCCCTTATCTTCCGTACTGTTCTTATTTTAACGCTGATCAATGTCCTGTTCATAGTGGTTGCAGGTTTCAGCACTTTAAAATTTATGGATCAATCCAAGTTCTGCGGTACAGCCTGCCATCAGGTAATGGGCCCTGAGTGGACCACTTATCAGGCTTCACCTCACGCTCGCGTTAAGTGTGTGGAATGTCATGTAGGCGAAGGAGTATCGGCTTTAATAGATTCCAAGCTTAGTGGATTGCGCCAGATGTGGAAGTCGGTTTTAAATAGTTATGAAAGGCCTGTCCCGACCCCGGTACATAATCTCCGTCCCTCAAGGGAAACTTGTGAAAAGTGCCACTGGCCTGCAAAATTTTACGGACACAATCTGAAGGTGATCCGGCGATATAGCCTGGATAAGGACTCAACTCTGAAATACATAACTCTCGATATGAAGATTGATACCGGTAAGGAGAAAGCAAAAGCTGGTATCCACTGGCATATTGCAGCCGAGAATGAAGTCCATTACGTCTCCGTGAATGAAAAAAGGCTTGAAATGTTATGGGTCGAAGTAAAACAAAAAAACGGCAGTTTCAAGAGATTTAGCAATTCAGCTTTAAAGGGAGATGTTAAAAAAGTGAGTGAAGAGAAGATCTCTGTGCGGACGATGGATTGTGTTGATTGCCATAACAGGGCTACACATATATATGAAGAACCTGAAAAGGCTGTGGACAAAAGGATCTCAAAAGGACAACTGGACAGGTCTCTCCCTTATGCAAAGAGAGTTGTGCTCGCTGCTGTTACAGCAAATTATCCGGATAAAGAGGCAGGACTTAACGGGATTTCCAACTATCTTAACGGTTATTACAGACGTAAATATCCTGACCTGGCCGGACAAAAACTGGATCATATATCAGAGATGATAAAAACTGCACAGGAAATATACTCACGTAATGTTCATCCTGTGATGAAGGTGGAATGGGGTACTTATCCTTCGTTTCTGGGTCATAAAAGGGATACAGGATGTTTCAGATGTCATAACAACAATCTGAAGGATGAAGACGGTAAAATGATCTCTTTTGACTGCACCCTTTGTCACTCGATACTTTCATACGGTGAAGATAAAACCTTTAAGTATATGGAGTTTCCCGATAAGAAATCCCCGAACTATAAAATGCATAAGATGCTGCGGGAGGAGTTCCTGAACAGTCCCGAATAAACTAAATATAAATCAGGAAATTTGTAAAAGCTTTTTATAATTAGTAAATTTCAGCCTAATAACTTTTTGTGAAATAGAGGATTCCTACATTTTCATACTCGGATACTATATAGATCGTCCCCTCTTTCGTTATTAATAATACTTTTAAAATTAAATAAAACAAAAATAAAATCAATTTTTTTGTTAAATCTATTTAATTTGTTGAATATATTGAATTTACACCACATAATAATATATTGCACCTAAAGGAGGTTTTATGAAAAAGGACAAAAAAAGCAAAGGAGTTAAAATCGAAGAGACAAAAGGGATCAAGAAAGAAACAGCAAGAGAATCATATCTGGAATCAATGGACAAAAAACTGGATAGTGTCCTTATGAAAAGGTATGTTCCAGTAGACATCTATCTTGATACTGATGATCTTTCTGCACTTGAAACTATCAATGAATCTGTAAAAAAGGTTCTTGATTCACTTGAGATGGAGACATTTTCCGAGCCGGAGATATTCAAAGGTTCTATTGTCGAAAAATTCTGGGCAGTTACTAAAAGTGTCGCTTCAAATGTTGATGTAATAAAAAAAATTGCCGGATTGATCAGCATATTCCAAAAAAGCAGTCCCAAACTAAATACTGACAGGCTTTTTTCTAAAAAAGAACCTGTTATACATTTATCCGAAACCTTAAAATATCTTAAAGATATCCCCAATATTACTGTAAGGGTTGGTTCTCTCCTTGTTACAAAATCCACAAGCAGAGATATACCATTAATTCAGATAAAGAATCTTACAAGGGATGAAGGTATATTGATTGACAGAAATCCTGGAATTATGAAAAACCCGAGAACTATTCATACAAAGTTGAACACTTTAAAACATGAAAATTTTATAAATTCAAGAATGGCTATAAATCTCTGACAATTTTCGGGCAGAATCTAAAAATGGCGATACCTGTAATTGTTAAGAAGAAACTACAGGTATCGTCATAAGCCAACAAGGAGGTTATATATAGACAAAAGTGTAACTATCAAATAGATAAAAACAATTGTAAAAACAAATCCAACCCCTACTCCTATGTTATTCTTAAGAAAATTATTTATTTTTAAAATATTTCTATTTTTTACTTTAGAGTTTTTACTAGTTCCATTAAATTTGAATATTGATATTATGTTCATTATCACACCTTCATTCCCTTTTTATTCAAATAATATTGCTTCAGGATCCACCTTATGTGAGCACCTGCCAATCGCTCACTCTGTTTTGCTTCCTCTCTTATCTGATCATAGAGAGAGTATTCCATTCGTATCGATAATGTTTTTCTTTTATTTTCCTTTTTCTGCATTATATAGAAAGTGTGAATGGGAAGTGGCGTGAAAGGAAGTGCTCCAGAGTACTATACATTTCAGTTCTCTTAAACGTAAACTCATTTTCATAATAAGAATTGAAATCTTCATAAACACCATCATTCATAGCATTCGCTTCAATGTATTCTATGTTTTCAAGAAGTTCACGAATATCATCAGCACAAAGATTGCCTATGAACTCATCAATAATATTTTTTTTTGTTTCCTGGGTCAAATGCTCCCATTTAATATTAATATCAAACATTTTAACCTCCCGAATATAATAATATGTGCTAATTATTTTTTTTTGTCAACTATTTTAAGCTTTTTATTTCTTTTCTTTTATTTTTTTTGTTTTTTATTTCTTTTTTTTTTTTTTTTTTTACATTTATATCTATTTATATTGCAATTTTTCAAAAATTCTTTACTCAAATAAAAAAATTTAATATAATTTGCCCATGAAGCATGAATCAGATCTCGAAAGAAGAATAATACTTCTTGCTTTAGAGGAAGATGAAGTTCAGAATGATGTAACAACAAACTCACTGACTGATTACGATTCAGATATCTCCGCACTTGTTTTTGCAAAAGGAAACGGCATAATTTCAGGAACAGACACTTTCATCAGAGTTTTTTCAGAAGTAGATGATTCGGTGAATATCCAAGTATTGAAAAGTGACGGAACTTTTGTTGAAAGTGAAGACAAGGTAATAAAATTGGCCGGAAGAAAAACCTCAATTTTAAAAGCTGAAAGAACAGCTTTAAATTTTCTTCAAAGATTAAGCGGGATAGCCACCCTTACAAAACGTTTTACAGATCTTATGGAAGGTTCCGGAATAAAATTGCTCGACACAAGAAAAACAACTCCAGGTATGAGGTATCTTGAGAAAAAAGCGGTTGTTGACGGTGGTGGAACAAATCACAGAATGAATCTCAAAGAAATGGCTATGATAAAAGACAATCATATAAAAATGGCAGGGTCTATTTCAAAAGCTGTAGATCTGGTTCGGGAAAATTCTAAAAATGTTAAGATAGAGGTTGAAGTTACGGATATTCGGGAGCTGAAAGAGGCTTTATCTAAGAAAGTGGATATAATAATGCTGGATAATTTTAATATTGATCTTTTGGATAAAGCTGTTAAATTAAAAATTCCCGGTGTAAGCTATGAAATTTCCGGAAATGTGACATTAGAAAATATCAAGGACAAACTTTTTAACGGGATCGATTTTATATCTTCCGGAGCACTGACACACTCTTTCAGATCACTTGACCTCAGTCTTGAAATATCTGAATAATTTTTTTGGAGAACAAATATGAATGAATTTCTTGAAACCGATGTGCTCATCATAGGTGGTGGAATCGCCGGAGCAACTGCAGCTCTGACTCTCTCCGAGGCAGGTATCAATTCGATCCTTATAACAAAGGGGAAAGATCTGTCCGATACAAATACTAATCAGGCCCAGGGGGGAATTGCAACACTTATGAAAGGAGAGAAAATTGATTCTTTCGTAAACGACATAATGATTGCAGGGGATAACATCAACTATCCACTTGCGGTGAAGCAGGTTGTATCAGACTCTGCAGACCTTGTTAACAATATTCTGATCAAGAAACTTAAAGTTCCATTCTCAACAAATGAGAATGGATTTGATATGGCAAGGGAAGGCGCGCACTCAAAAAGGCGAGTCCTGAATGTAAAAGATATGACCGGGAAAATAATTCAGGAGCACTTTACAACTTTTCTTACTTCACCTGATTCTAATATTAATATTTTATATAATCATACTGCTATTGACATCCTTACTTCAAATCACCACTCATTAAATCCTACCCGGACATATGAAGAACCGAAAACCTTGGGAGCATATGTCCTTGATCAGAAGAGGGGTGTTATAAAACGGATATTTGCAAAGAAAGTGATACTGGCCAGCGGCGGATTAAGTAGTATTTTTCCTAACTCTACAAATCCATCGGATGTTGTTGGAAGTGGAATTGCAATGGCATACCGGGCCGGTGCACGGCTCGCTAATCTTGAATATGTTCAATTTCATCCCACTTCTCTTTTTAAAAAAGAGGGTGATAGTTTTCTGATCTCGGAAGCGGTAAGAGGCGAAGGTGCGAAACTTATGAATGGAAAGGGAGAATATTTTATGAAAAAATATTCCCACCTTTCAGAACTGGCACCCAGGGATGAAGTATCCAGAGCTATCTATGAAGAGATGTTGAGAGACGGGCTTCATTATGTCTATCTTGATCTTGCATCATTTGCATCAATTGATATTAAAGACAGATTTCCTACAATTTATTCAAAATGCCTTGAATACGGTATCAATATTGAAGAGAAACCAATACCTGTTGTCCCTGCTGCTCACTATAGCTGCGGAGGGATTTTATCCGACCTTAAAGGACGGTCGTCATTGACCAACCTTTATGCTATCGGAGAAGTATCCTCCACAGGAATTCATGGTGCTAACAGGCTTGCATCTGTTTCTCTTCTCGAAGGACTTGTATGGGGAGTAAGATCTGCAGAAGATATAATTGATACGATTGGCGACACAAATTTAAATTACACAATTTCAGAGATACCGGAATGGAAATACCCGTTCCCTCAGGAAAAAGCTGACCCGGCTCTTCTTCTCCAGGACCAGATAATGGTAAAACATACCATGTGGAATTACAGCGGTATTATTCGAACTCCCAAAAGGTTATCCAGAGCACAATCCGATCTTAATTATCTAAATCACAGAATTCTCAAATTTTATCATCAGACCGAAATGTCAAATAATATAATCAACCTTCGTGACAGTGTTCAAACTTCTCTTCTTGTTGTGAATGCAGCTATAAGGAATAAAGTATCTTTAGGAGCTCATTTTCTAAATGGTTCTAAATAACAGGGAAGCAGACTGTAAGCCGGGTTTTGTCGAGACGGGCCATTTATCTGGACAGCTAATTACTTAACTGTTCAAGCAGCTAACCCGAAAGTATCAGCCGGACAAGCTTCAATCACTTTCTGTTTAGCCTTGCTCCGGATGGGGTTTACCTCAATCCGGTTTGTCACCAAACCGGATGGTGAGCTCTTACCTCACCTTTTCACCTTTACCTGCAATGCAGGAAGTCTATTCTCTGCGGCACTTTCCTTATCTGCCGACTACGGCAGACAGTTTCCGTTAGAAACCATCCTGACCTGCGGAGCCCGGACTTTCCTCCCCATTAGTATGAGGCAGCCCGTTATCTGCTTCCCTGTTATTATTAATTATTATACCAAGATTCTCGATCTTTTTATAGAGGTTACTACGGGGAAGATTGATCTCTCTTGCAGTTCTTGCCAGATTATTATTAAACTCATCCAATTTCTTTTCTAAAAAGAATTTTTCAGATTCTTTTTTAAAATCCTTCCACTCTTTTATATCACTTAGATCTATCAATTCTGATGACTCATTAGTTCTGAAATAATCGGGAAGGTCCCCCTCCCCTATTTTCTTTGAATCTGTCATGATCAAAACTCTTTCAACCACGTTCCTTAACTCTCTGATATTTCCTTTCCAATTGTATTTTTTCATTGATTCAATTGCGCTTGTACTAAATTCCCTTTTTTTAAAATTATTCTCTTCTGAAAATATTTTCAGAAAATGTTCGACCAAAATAGGAATATCATCTCTCCTCTCATTAAGCGAAGGAGAAGTAACCGGAACTACATTAAGTCTGAAATAAAGATCTTCACGGAATCTCCCATTCCTGATCTCCTCGGGAAGATCCTTGTTAGTTGCAGCAATGATCCTTACATCAACCTTTTTTATTTCAGAAGATCCCACTCTCTGAATCTCACCCTCTTCAAGTACCCTCAAGACTTTTGCCTGAGCTTTAAGGCTGAGATCACCGATCTCATCAAGAAAAATACTCCCTTTATGAGCACTGTCAAATTTACCAATTTTTTTTTCAAAAGCTCCCGTAAAGGAACCTTTCTCATGCCCGAAGAGTTCACTTTCTATTAATTCTTCCGGAATTGCAGCACAATTAATTTGAACGAAATTTCTATCCTTCCTGGAAGACTGAATATGAAGATTCCTCGCTATCAATTCTTTTCCGGTCCCGCTATCCCCCATTATAAGTACTGTTGAGTTAGTTCTGGCAACTTTAGATATAGTCTTTCTCAGCTCTTTCATTACAGGACTTTCACCTATCATGTTATATTTCTGTTCATTAATATTTTTCAAGAAGAAATTTTCCCTGACAAGTGAATTCTTCTCAAATGCATTTCTTACAGTTAATGTAAGTTTCTCCCTTGATACCGGTTTTTCCAGAAAATCAAACGCCCCGAGTTTAGAGGCTTCTACAGCCTCTTCAATTCCTGAATGACCGGATATCATAATAACTTCCACATTCTTCTCAACTTCTTTTAAATTGCGGAGGACATCAATGCCGTTAAAACCAGGCATCTTTACATCCAGAAGAACTATCTGAGGTTTGAACTCCTTGAAAATCTCAACACCGTCCAACCCTGATTTCGCTGTTTTCACATGGTATTTTTCATATTCAAGGACCATCTTGATCGAATCCAGGATATTACCTTCATCATCAATAACAAGAACTTTTTTTTCTTA
>JAOZUQ010000007.1:0-32352 GCA_029938635.1 Candidatus Aminicenantota bacterium | reverse complement strand
CTTCCATAATTCCAATATAACAAAAAACTTCACCAATTTCAATTCTATATTTTTAACACATTTTTTGACGGTTTCAGGTTATTCTGATATTATGCATTTTCTAATAATGGATCAAAATAACTCATACTGGAGAAACAGATGAAACTTGTATTGGATGGCTCAGGTGGCTTTGCCGGTGATATGTTCACTGCCGCACTTATTGATGCAGGAGCTGATTATAATGCAGTTTCCCTTGCAATGGTACAAACCGGAGAAAAAATTGGCAATATCCGGATAAATTCAGGTAAAACCGGAGATGGATCTACTCAATTGATCATCTCACTTGAAGCTGAAAAGAACCATGTCGATGCAGAACTGATAAAAGAACTTTTAATTGAAAGTTTTGAAGAATTGAATATTGGAAGTATTTATAGAGAATTCGGAAAAAAAGTGCTGGAAATCCTCATTGAAGCGGAAGGAGAAGCACATAAAATGCAGGTGTTTGAAAAACTTATGCATCACCATGGCCATGATCACAAGGGGACTGTTCTACACGAGGCCCAGGATATACTGATCGATATCATAGGAGCTGCTTCAGGAATGGAATTGCTCGGGATATCACCTTCGGCTTTTCTCCTGAAACCGGTCAGAACCGGGCAAGGGAAAATTGAATTTTCTCATGGGATCCTTGACGTTCCTGCTCCGGCAACCAGGATTATACTTGATAAATTTAATATTAAGTGGCAAAAAGGGCCTATCGACACAGAACTTTGTACGCCGACAGGCGCATCATTACTGGCAGCACTAATTGATAATGAAACTACTCCTGATATGGAAGAATTAAATATTCTTGGAGAAGGGTTTTCCAGAGGGACTAAGATACTCCCTATCCCGCCTTTAAAGATCTATCTTATTGCAAAAGGAATGAGGCCCGGGACATAGTATCTCCGGGCCTTCTTATTTTTGATATCTTATTTTTTCTTTGAATTAAATGAATACTGGAAATTAGCATAGATGATATCATTGTCAACATCAGTGATATCCTCTGATCTCATTATATAATTGAATTGTAATTTAACATTCTTTGAATGGAAATAATTGATACCACCTGAAAAATTTGTATATTTTTCACCTTCATAAATTGGTGTAAATGATTCAAATCCGATTACCGGTTCAAGTTTATTGAATCTGTATCCAGCCACTGCATACATCCCTGAATACTTGATACCATTACTTTCCCCACTTATGTATTCAAATTTAAGATTAATGTTATTTCTCTTATAAAAAATGTTTCCTCCATAAGAGGTTCTTTTTATATCACTTTCTACAATTGCCGGATCTGCTTCTGAACCTGACCCGAGGAAACCGCCTATTTGCAATCCTGGAACCGGATAAGCTTCAAGTCTTCCCCATATACCCATACCATTATGAGCATTTGTTGTTGTAGCATTTTTTACAGTTGGCAACCAATTATTAGAAGCAGTTAGTGCATTTGAAAGCATGAAAGCATAATATATTTTCCCTTCCATCAGTTTTCCACTAAGTTGGGTCCCGAATGCTCTGTATCCGTGAAGGCCGCTTTTTCCACCCCATAACTGAACTATCGATGCTCTCTCAATTAGATCAAGTGCACCAGAAGATGTAAGAGCCGCAGCCTTAACTCCAGGAGGTGCGAATTTTCCGATTTTTACGATAGCCTCTCTTGATAAAAAATATTCCATATATGCATCCAGGACTGAAGGAGGTGCAAATTTGTCAAATGCAAATTGAACTCCCCATCTCATCTTCTTGCTGAATGTCCCATAAGGAGCTAACCTGATCCTTCGGTTTGAGAAACCATAAATTGAATCTGTGGTATCTCCGTTCGCCTGAGATGATATTGAGAACCAGCTCTGTACTAATCCTTTAAAATTAACTTCACTATGTACTGTTGTGAATAAAAAAACTAAAAGAAGAACAACAAATAATATCCTTTTCACATTTACCTCCATGTATTTAATTATAAATCTTTAATCATGTTAATATAAATTGGACGATTTAGTCAAGGCAATAGTGAAATTTTTGAGATTTGACAGATCAAAATCAGGCTGGAAGTTCAATTATAAATCTTGTCCCTTTTGGAGTATTATCAATTATTGATATCATACCGTTATGTTCCTCAATAATATTATGAGTTATGGCAAGACCAAGCCCGGTCCCGTTGCTTTTTCGTGAAAAATAGGGCATAAAGAGTTTCTCCTTATCTTCATCACTTATTCCGCTTCCGTTATCTGCGATCTCTATACGGGCGAATTGACTCTCGACATTATATTTGGTGACGATCTCTATTGTTCCCTGTTTATCGTTGGCTTCAATTCCATTATCGATTATATTTACAAATATTCTCCTGATCTGCTCTGTATCCATTTTGATCAGGATCGGGATGTCTACATCAAGATCAACCTTAAATTCAATTGTACTATAGATAGATGTATAGACGGAAACAAGCTTTTCAAGGATCTGATTGATATCCCCTTTCGAAAATTTAATTTCGGGCAGACGTGCGAAATTGGAGAATTCATCGGCAAGATTCTTGATCGAATCGATCTCGGTAAGAATTATATTCAGACCATCCTCGACGATCTTTCTGAACTTATCCTCAGGAAGATCTATTGATCTGAGAATCCTTTCCGATGATATAGTTATTGGAGTAAGAGGATTTTTGATCTCATGAGCGATCCTCTTGGCAACTTCCCTCCATACAAGGAGCCGCTGTGCCTTCATTAACGCAGTCAGGTCTGTAAGCACTACAAGTATTCCGGAAAATTTGTTATTAACAGGATTCTTTGTCTGGGATATCTTGATTGCCAGGTTAAGAATTTTTCCCTTGATTTTAATATCAATCTCTTTTTCTATTAATTTGAATTTCGACTTAAATCCCTTTTCTATCAGATCCTTTATCTCATTGTAGGGATTATTGGAAAAAATATCACCAAATTGTTTTTTAATGAATTTTTCTTTTTTCAAACCCAGCATTTTTTCTACTGCCGGATTTATCTCGATTATTTCACCTCTCAGGTTTATCGCCATTACTCCGGATGTAATATTGGTTAATATATTCTCGGTAATACTCCTCCTCTGTCTCAATTCTATTGTTCGTCTGCTCAGTTTATCTCTGTTATCTCTCAGATCGGAGGTCATATTATTGAACTCGGTTATTAGAATGTTAAACTCATCTTTCGCTATATAATCGATCTTCGCATCAAGATTACCTTTAGTTATCTCCGTCGCAGCCTCTACAAGTTTTTCTATGGGGGTTGTTATCCCTCTTGCAAGATATAAGGCAACCCAGGATGCGGAAAAAACTATAAGGATTGAAATAAACATAAAAAGAAGGTAATAGGTTGTTTTGACAGGGTCTCTGATCAGCTTAAGTTGAGAATAGTTTTCTACCATTTTACCCAGGACCTTAAGGTTCTTGATATAATTCTCCGGATAATATTTCCCTATTATTACGAGGATCTTATCTCCTTCGCTTGAATTAAACGGAATACCGCTCCTTATAAGTTCTCCACTGAGAAGGGAATCAACCCTGATAAAATCACTGCCGCTGAGAACCTTGTACACATCCTCAAGAGACAGGTCTTTGTACTCTTGAAGGGGAATTATAGGATTGAACTGAGAAACAATCTCCTTTCTATCCTTGAATATATTTACAACATCAAGCCTGTAATTCTTCATTTGTTTCTTTACCCAATTTCTCAGGAATATAGTATTCTCTTTCGTATACATCCTTTTTGAACTTATACCATCCGCTACTATCCTTGAGAAGTATTTAAGGTCATCTTTCGATTTTTCATAGTAACTCTCTTTCAACTCTTTCGATTTTATCATGATGGAGTCTATGTCAGTTGTGAACCATTTCCCGATTCCTCTTTCAATTAATTCCGTTGAGAAGAAAAAGAGGAAAATAGTCGGAACTATCGAGAAAGTTATGAAGAAAAACACCAGCCTTTTTTTAAATCTGCTCCCGGTTTTTTCTTTATTTTTATCATAATAAAGTTTTACAAGATTTCTTACAAAAACAAACATGAATGTAATACTAAAAAGGATTATGATAGTCCAGAGACCAAAAAGAATTGTCTGGCTGCTCTGGATATTTGTCAGGATCGATGAGAGATTTTTACTCTCATCAAATAGAACTTTTATTATTACAAAAATTATGAAAAATAGTGCGATACCTATTACAGCAAATCTTACTCCCCTGTTTTCTTCTTTTTCCATTCTACTGCTCCATCAGCCTTCCGGATCCCGGTATCAGGCAATATTTTACATTATAGCACTATGACTTTTTTCAATCCATTGTTTAATATTGTATTAACCAAAAAAGGGGATATGAGGGAATTCATTCTGCGTAGCCTTGGCGAAGCAGAATTGACCGGCAGGTATCCTGATGTTATAATTAAATCAATTGCACCTGTAGCTCAGAGGATAGAGCTTGGGATTCCTAATCCCAGTGCCGCAGGTTCGATCCCTGCCAGGTGCGATATTTCAACCAACTATATAGGTTGTATAACCAATATCTTAAGCAATCTTAGAAAATTAGTCCCTTTGCCCTGTGCCACATTTGTATTTAAAAAATTCGATATCCGAGAGTTAAGTTTATAGAAAACTAGACTTTTTCTTCCTTATCTATCAACCAGTCAGGCCTATTACAAGGCAAAGTTTTCTCTTTGCTTAGAAGGTCGAATGGAAATTGATGACACTGTGTTTTCTGAGTATTAACTTGACATCCTTTTTCTAATATCATAACTTCAATTTTTTAGGTAGAGAGTTCATGAAAAAAATCATTACTGTTTTTTTAATCATTTTCACCGTTCAATATTTATCAGGTGATGTCTTTGTTAAGGGGATAAATATTAACCAGGAGCCTGAGGTTATTTATATAAAATTTAGAGCTGAAAACAAACTCTTAAGCAAAAAACTCTACGCTCAAGTTGATTATGGTCGGGAAGACCTTAGAAAATATGCTTTCGATATGTATATTACAGAAGGTGAAAGCCCAAAAAAGAAGAAGGTATTCTACAGCGTAATTGAAATATTGAATTTCATGGTTAAGAATGGCTGGGAATATATTGACAGTTTTTTAATATCAAAAGGAAAGGGTGGTATTTACCACTTCCTGATGAAAAAAAAGGATATCTGAAATGGAGATCTGCAAACATTATAAATTTCAAACAAGCACTCTGAAATTAAAAGAAAAGGTTCCGGGAATTTCCGTAACTGAAAGAGATGTTTTTAAAGATAAAAGATATTATTGTAACTTACATCTCCACATTTAAATGAGAAACCTGCTTTTAACTGCAAAGGAGATCGATCAAGTTCAGATTGTTTAGAAAATTAATAATTAGCTCCTCTAAAGCAACACTAACCAGAAAACATATAGCAAATGTCGGATATTTAAGTGAATTAAATTATTTTTATTAAATAAAGCTTTTTTAATTAAATTTGATTTTTATCCGGTTTTATATTATATAATAGTTATTAGATCCCTATAAGGATAAATTCCTTATAGCCTGGGGGCTTCGGCCCCCGGGACATTTACATTCAATGAGAAAATCAGTTTTTTTTATAGACGGATATAATCTATACCATTCTTTGAAAAATCTTAATAACCCGAAATATAAATGGTTAGATATTAAGGCTTTGGTTTCACGATTAACTAAGAACAGGTCGAATGAAGAAATCGGAACTATTTTGTACTTTACAGCTAAATCCCCCTGGAGTATTTCGAAAAGAACGAAACATGAAACTTATATTAAAGCTTTAATACATTCTGGAATTGAAACAATACTAGGAAAATTCCAGAAAGTTAAAAGAAAATGCAGGAAATGCCACAAAACCTATACAACTTACGAAGAGAAATATACTGATGTCAATATAGGTGTTCAAATGTATAGAGAAGCTAGTAAGAAAAAACATGATAAATTTTATCTGATTTCTGCTGACAGTGATCTGATTCCTGCAATCAACGCAATCAAAAAAGATTTCCCTGAAATTAAAATTGGAGTAGTACTTCCATTAGGTCATAAATCATATGATCTGATTAATAATTGTGATTTTGTAATATATATAAAAAAGGCAGATTACAACAAATCGTTATTCCCAGAGAAAATATCACTTCCAAACGAAATTATTGAATGTCCAGTTGATTGGAAATAAATAAAGGAATCCTGCCAGGTGCGATATTTTATTCATCAATACTAATATTTCTTCTAAAATTCTTTGATTTTCTTTTTAAACTATTGATAAATCACACTTTTTAGGTTATATTTAAATCCCCTTAAAATATTTTTCTGTATTTGTAAGTACTGAAAATCCAGGAGAGAAATATGAAGAAAATATTTTCGATACTATTCATTCTAGTGCTATCAATATTCATTATGACATCATGTAAAACCGTTGAAAATACAGTAGATACCGGAACTCAGGATTCAGGTGAGATCGGTCAGTTTATTGGAGATTTCATTCAGGCATTTATTGAGCTGGATAATAACGGTAATACTTTTTCACTCGATAACTATAAAGGTAAAGTTATTCTCCTTAATATCAGTGCCATGTGGTGCAGCCCATGCCGCAGTGAAGCATCTGAACTGATGGAGATCTATAATACTTATAAAGAGAGGGGTTTAGAGATCGTTCAATGCATTTATCAGGATGAAGAAGGCAATTCTTCGGACCAGAGCGATATTCAAAGATGGGTCAATGAATTTATTCTCAGTTTTATAGTATTGACCGATCCCGATGGATCACTAACAGATTTCTTCAGTTTTAGCGGCATCCCTTTCAACGTAATAGTCGGAAGAGATTTTGTGATCCGATACCGGAAGGAAGGATTTGATAAAACCGAAATAATAAATAAGATCGAAGAACTTCTCTGATCATTAATAATACATAATAATATGAAATTCAAAATCATATCCATAAGTGTATTGATATTTATTTCTTCAGTTTTCCCCTCTTCCCTCCCCGATTTTTCTTTAAAAGAAATTGATGGAACTCAATTTTCAATTTCCGATGTGCTGGGGAAAAAGATCATAATAATAGATTTCTGGGCTACCTGGTGTAAACCATGCAAGAAATTGCTTAAAAAGCTCGATGAGCTCGGGCACGAATTCAGGGATCAGGTGATAGTCCTTGCAATTTCCACCGATGAATCCTCCTCATTCGCCCGGATAGAAAGTTTTGTCAAAAGCCGACGTTACAGGTTCACCGTTCTTCTCGACCCGGATAGTAGTGTTTCGGGTATATTCAATCCTGCCGGAACTATCCCATATACTATGATAATTGATCTGAATAAAAAAATTGTTTTTACACATACCGGATATGTTCCCGGCTTCGAAAAAAAAATAAGAGAGAAGGTCATTGAACTCACCGATAAATAAGAATATCCTTTTTTTACTTATCACATTTCTCCTCATTGCCGGTTCAACAGATCTTAATGGATTTCAGACAGGAGAACTTAATTTTTTCATAAACAACAAGCTCCTTTATAATTTAAACAACACTTATGAAAACTCCGGCCAGTTCTATGAAACTCTTTCAATTTTTGCCAATATAAAAAAATGGTCCTTCAACCTTACCCTCCGTACAAATAATTATTATAAAAGAGATCCTAATACTACTTTGTCAGACACAAACTTCGATATTTTTAGAAAAACTGTAAGATATAATTCAAAAAAACTGAAGGTTATTGTCGGTGATCTATATTCAGTTCTTGGTCATGGACTTGTCCTTTCTGTACAAAAAAATGATGAAATTTTCAGAGAAAGGACTATTCTGGGTGCAGATATTAAGTACCTTTCAAATAAAGTTGAACTCCGTTTTTTAGGCGGTGAGATCAATGATGATGCATTTGATCAGAAGTGGAGGGTAGCCGGAGGTGAGATCGATCTGAAAATATCAAAGAATAACAGATTGGGAAGCAGGTTCAGTTATATTATTGATGAAGATACATTAAGACTTCTCGGCGACAGATTGACATATTCTTTCAATATTAAAGGGAATAAGCTCTTTCGTTATTTAAGTTATTATGCAGAAGTGGCATTCCTTGATTTTGTTGAAAATTCTACAAAGAACGGCCATGCTTTCTATTCAAATCTCACATTTAATAAATCTCATACAACTTTACTGCTCGAATATAAAAAATATTCCAATTTTGATAATGAAATGAATAATCCGCCTGTAGCTGATAAAGAAGACGAAACAGCTTCAATTAATGACACTGAAGGGATCAGAGTGCTTATGCAATATACGATCTTTGATCCGGAAATTTCATTTTTTTTTAATATTGGCAGGTATAGGGAGTATGAAGACAATGGTTTCCATATTTATGGAGGAGTTAGTGCAATAGACCTTGGAGAAAAATTCTCCTTCAATCTCTCATACGGCATCAGAAACATTATTTTCCCGATAAAGAAATCTGATGTGGATATTACCTGGCAATTTTCAGATTACCTGAGCCTGACAATTTCATCAAGAGATAAAAGATATAGTGACAAAAGTTTCAAATTTAATGAACAGGACTATTCCATGCAGGTGGCACACGCTAAGGGAATAACACTATTCTTCTCATATCAATATTCTTATAATAAAATTATAGGCCTTAACAACTTCTACAATGGCGGACTTGTTTTGAATTTCAACAATGATATGGAGATACGGATTTCAGGTGGAACTATCAGAGGCGGACAGGTATGCTCCGGTGGTCAATGTTATGTGCTCCCCCCTTTCAAAGGGGTAAAATTCTCTCTTTTAAAAACTTTCAGATAATTGGTTGAATTTTATAACAAAAGTTTGTAGAATTATCTTTTCTCAAGGGAGGTAAAGTATGTCAAAAAAAGTATTAGTAGTAACAATTAAACCATTCGCTGCAAAAGCTGTAGAAGAGTTGAAAAAAGCAGGAGAATCTGCCGGATACCAGATTGATCTATTGGAGTCTTATTCAGATAAAAACCAGATCATCGACAAACTTCCCGGATATGATGCAATGATAATAAGAAGTGATAAGATCGATCAGGAGATCATTAATTCTTCAGAAGATCTGAAGATAATAGTAAGAGCCGGAGCCGGGTATGATAATGTTGACCTTGATTCTGCTTCTGCAAAAAACATAGTTGTAATGAACACCCCGGGACAAAATTCTAATGCTGTCGCAGAGCTTGCTATCGGAATGATGGTAATGATGGCACGTAATAAATATAATGGAAAATCGGGGACAGAACTGAAAGGGAAGAATCTTGGCATTCATGCTTATGGTAATGTAGGTAAACTTGTTGCGGGAATTGCAAAAGGATTCGGGATGAAAATTTTTGCCTTTGATCCATTTATTGAAAATTCAGTCATTGAAAGTGATGGTATTTCACCTCTTTCAACTGTAGAAGAACTCTATTCAACATGTCAGTATATATCCCTTAATATCCCCAACAACGAAAAAACCAGGGGATCGATAAATAGTACTCTGCTTTCGAAAATGCCTCAGGGGGCCACTCTTGTAAATACTGCAAGGAAAGAAGTTGTTGATGAAGCAGAATTACTCAAAACTTTTTCCGATAGAGAAGACTTTGTTTATATTTCCGATATAGCTCCAGACTGTTCTGAGCAGATAGTTGAAAAATATACAAACAGGTGTTTCTTCACACCGAAGAAAATGGGAGCGCAGACATCTGAAGCAAATATAAATGCCGGTGTTGCAGCAATAACTCAGATCATAAACTTTCTTGAAAAGAACGATACAACATTTCAGGTAAACAAATAGTTATTGCTGATCAGAAATATATTCGAAAAGAAGTAAAAATGAGGTTTGGATAAGCACCAAACTCAGATCTCAGATTCAGAGAATCTATATTTGTAAATTGAATTCCTTTTCCAGCACTGAGGAATGCTCCAAAAGATAAATAAATATTTTCACTTATATTATATTCCAGAGATGGAGAAATTATTATTGATTTATCTGAAATATTATAAATAACAAAAGCACTAAACGGAATAAGCGGGTGCAATTGATAAGTCATTCCTGCAGAAATGTAATGCCTCCCGAGAAGATATACACTCCCATCCGAATATGCATTATTTATGGATAAGGATAGATAATTATCCGCATCAAGAGATCCCGGTGAATTAAAATGGTATTCACAATATCCGTATATTTTATCACTGAAATTATAATCAAGTCCCAGCGAGAGACGAAAATAATTGTTTTTCAACTCTTCAGGAAGTTCTTTGTCCATAACTTTGTCAAGAACATATGCTGTTTCCAGCCTCAACCCTGCTCCTCCGAGTGAACCGGACATATCAAAGCCAAGCAATAAGTTCTGTCTGAATCCCAATATCAGAAGTGAAAGATCAGATTTGAACAAATTAAATTTACCTCGAATAAAGAAAGCACTATTTTCAATTCCGGGATTTTCCCCGAATACATATCCAATATCCAGCTCATCCATTGTTCCAAGTGGAATTCTGATTCTCAGAGCATCAACTCCTCTCTTTTCCTCTTTGTCGATCTCATTAAAGTTAAAAGGTGAGATTATATCGGTAGGATTAAAGACATAGGAACTTCCCCATGATATGACCTGACGTCCGATATAAATATCAGCAAAGTTGAATGAAAGAGTTGCAAAGAACCTGTCGAGATTCTGAGTTATATAAAAACCACCTTCAGGATTTTTGCCGCCCGGATATAATTTCTCAGAAATATCTCCGATCCTGTACCCCGGAGGATTTACTCCTGAAAGCATCTGAAATGAACTTAGAGCGACAGTGTCGAGTATTGTAGGAGTAAGTTCATACTCAGCCCTTAAGCTGATCCATTCCGCCGGGGAATAAAACATCTTTAATCTGATCTTTCCTGAATACATCCCCAGATCAGGGATCTCCTCGAAGCCGCCTTCGGAGACAATATCCTCAGGTATCAGCAGAGTAAAAAATGATTTATAATATCCTGAAAAATTAAACTCTGATGAAATCAGAGGTGTAATAACAAGAAATACTAAAAGTATAAATGATCTGATAAATTTGCTGTTACCTGATCTCATCTGTTTTTACAATTCCATCCTTGAGTGTGATAAGACGTCTTGCTCTCTCCATTATCATTTGGTCATGAGTAGAAAATATGAATGTCATCCCTGTCGTTTCATTCAGCACTTTCATCATTTCAAGAAGTTCGGAACCCATTTTCGAGTCAAGATTCGCTGTAGGTTCATCAGCAAGAATAAGTGTCGGATTCGAGACCATTGCTCTTGCAATTGCAACCCTCTGCTGCTGCCCTCCTGATAATTGGGTTGGCCTCCGGGATTCCATACCATTTAAACCCACTTTGTCGAGGATCTTAATAACCCTGTCATGCCTTTCTCTCTTAGGCACATTTTGAAGCAACATAATATACTCAATATTTTCTTCCACAGTCAGTACAGGGATCAGATTGTATGATTGAAAAACAAATCCTATATTATCTCTTCTGAAATCCGAAAGCTCTCTCCCTTTCATTTCGGAAATCAGCCTGTTATTTATCTGAACTGTCCCCGATGTCGGTGTATCCAGGCCGGAGATGAGATTAAGAAATGTTGTTTTACCAGAACCTGACGGACCCACTACTGCTGTAAATTCACCCGAAGTTATTTCAAGACTTATTCCTCTGACCGCTTTTGCCTCCATCCCGTTATCTTTATATGTCTTAACAAGATTTTCTGTAGAAATAATAGTTTTTTGTTCCATTTAGATCCTCCATTCAAAAAGAGATATAGCTTTTTTAATTTTATTCATAATTTTACATACTTTTGCGTAAAGCATCTGTGACCTTCATTTTCCCTGCAACCCAGGCTGGGTATAAACCAACCACTATAGTAAAGATAAATACAAATACAGGGTACTTCATATATTGAGATATATTCATAACAGGATATATCTTATCATGCATAAAAGTACCTGCGAACTCTATCCCGCCGTAGTCTATTCCATTCCTGATAAGTAGAAGATGGAGCACAAAACCGATAATAACTCCTATAACTATACTGACAATGGCCAACCAGCCTGCTTCGAAAATGATCAGTTTTCTCAATCCTGATGGACGTGTTCCAACCGCCTTCAGGATCCCGAATTCAAACATCCTTTCATAAAGGGACATGAAAAGTGAATTTATGATACCGAAGATTACAACAAAGAACAGGATCCCACCCATCATGTAAAGGGAAATATCTGTCATATCAAGGATGTTCTTAAGCTCGGGCATAATGGTGATCCAACTGACCGCTTCATTGTTCCCTGTACTATATTCCCCCCAGAAAGAGAGATCTTTTTTCTCAGCAATTCTGATATCAGAAAATTTTATTGCTATCTCATGAATATTATTCCCTATATTAAGCATCGTTCCGGCTTTATCTTTTCTTATAAAAGCAAAACCATTGTCCATCTCTTTAACATCAAAATAGTATATCCCGCTGACCCTGAACATCTCCTGCGACAGATCACCTCCAAACGCCTGAGCAACCGTGATTACTATCCTGTCACCAAGAGTAACTTCCAGAACTTCAGCCAGCTTGCTTCCGATAATTATTTCACGCCCTTTATTCTCTCCAAAATAGGTCCCCTCAATAATTCTGTCATCAATTTTTGATAGTTCCTTTTCGGTTTCCGGATCTATACCGTACACAATAACTGATTCAGCGGTGGACGGTGATGTGATCATACCAAGTGACACAATTCTTTCACTATATGCAGTCACAAGCGGGTCACTTTCAAGCTTTCTTGTTATATCATCCTTTGCCACAATTGTTTTTTCAATATCCCGTGTGATCCTGAAATCTTTATTATGAATCTGTGCTTGCCCTAGAAGTGTTGATGTGGCAGATTCCACAAGATTGTTCTTCATCCCTATCATTAGTCCATCGGTAAGTATCAGTGATGCCAGACCGACACCGATCGCAATACTTGCAATAATTGTTCTCCGTTTATTCCTTAAAATATTTCTCCACGCCAGTTTAAGATAAAACATTATTCTCTCCTCCGCGATCTCATCAGTGCGTCCTCATTGCTTTTGCAGGATCAGTTTTTGCAGCTTTTAATGCAGGAAAGAATCCTACAACAGTTGCAGAAAGGATCACAATAACAGCAGGTATAACAAAACTTCTTAAATTGATCTCAGAAGTCATATGCCGGAAGTACATTCCTCCATAGGAAAACGGTTCCGCCAGTGTTATTCCATGTATGCTTAAATAGTAATTGATCCCAAGAGCTGCGATCGATCCTAATGCAATACATATTACTGCCAGAATATTGATCTCAACCAGAATTAACTTGATAATATCCCCGGGTTTGGTTCCCATTGCCTTGAGGACCCCGTATTCCCTTCTCCTTTCCAGCACAGACATGAGCACCGTATTCAGCACACCCACGGCAACCACAAACATGATGATCACCAGCATTACCCACATCCCTTCCACGTCAGCCTGCATAGCATTATAGAATGATTTAGCAAATGCCTGCCAGGGCTCTGCAATGATCTTATCTGAACCGATCTTCTCATTGATCAGCTCAGTTATCTCAGGAACAGTATTAAGCTTTTTTATTGTTATAGCGATCTCATGTATCCTGCCTTGCAGCGTAAGAAGTTCCTGGGCCACTTTAATGGGTATATACATTGTGATCCTGTCCTCCAACTCATTCCCACTTTTTGACAACCCTACAATTTTAAAGGAATCATTTGCAATAGATCCGTCTGCACCCTGACTGATCACAACAAGATCATCACCGGGAGAAGCTTTTAATATCTTTGCAAGCCCTTTACCGATTATTACTTCATATGAATTTTCATCTGAAAATACATCTCCTTCATAGATTTTTTTGTTAAAATTAGTGGCAATATTCTCCCTTTTAGGATCAACACCCGTAATCTTAACTCCTGTGCTCTTTTCTCCGACCGAAACAATTCCTGCAGAATATATCCTCGGAGTAAACGCATCCACCTCTTTTATACTTTGAAGCTTTTTATAAATATCCTCATAATCTCTAATGGTTTTATAAAGGGAAGGTTTATCCAGATAGGTGGATTCATGTATCTGTATATGTCCGAGATTATTTCTTGTAAACATATTGATTATCTGATTATATGAACCATCGGAAAATCCAATAAAAAACGCCGATAGGAAGAATCCTCCAAACATGCTTAGAGCTGTCAGGATACTTCTCCTTTTCTGCCGGAAAATACTTCTGAACGCGATCTTGAATATGATCATTTTATATCCTTTTTCTTAAATTTCTTAATGCAAATATATTCTTGTCGATTTTATGACCAAACTTTGCATCGATATATCTGATAATTGTCTTTTTTCCCTTCTTTTTTGTTGGAATTAATTCCATTACGGAAGGTATTACTCTATTACCGAATTTCTTAGTTTCTTTAAAATACATCTCTCTCATCAGGTTACCTTTCTCATCAAAGTATTTCTGGGAAACAGGAATATTCTCCTTCTCTTTGACTTCAATTATTATATGTCCCCATATTATCGGTAATCCCTCTTTAGGAATACATTTTACATAGGTGTGTGATGCGTCCCCACCTTCAAGTTTGATTATTTCAAAATTATAATCTTCAAGATAAGTGTACTCCTTGACAAGGTCATCATTAGTAAAATCAGAGCCCATCCAGGACCCCATCATCATAGAAGGCGGGATCTTCATGACTTTATTTGTCTTCGGAAGATAGTTCCACATCTCCCGGTCAAGCTTTAATGTCGCCATCCCCCGTTCCTTTTTCGGCTCGAGTATCCTCATAAATGTTTTTTCTTTCCCGAGACTCCATGATTTAATTTTCAGTTTCCTGCTCCAATGTGGTGTAATAATCTCCATCTCAAACAATCCATAACTGGAACCGCTCCTGTAAAGTTCATCCACTTTATTCACTATTTCCCTGGCTTTAGGATCATCATTTGCTTTGATACTAATAGAAACAGAAATGAAAAGAGTTAAGCAGAAAAATAAAATTTTCAAATTTTTCATTTGGATTCCTCCTTTTTTATTAAACTGACACCGGCACCATTCAGGATCAGGTTAATCAGATTTTTTTCTATTTTTTTTAAATCAATTACTTCTTTATCCAGTATCCATTGTACCATTACTCCATCCAATGTTCCGATAATAATACTTGATGTTTCAAAAGGATCAATATTTTTACGAATACTTCCATCTTTAATTCCTTCTCTAAGGACATCTTCAAACAATTTCCGATATGATCTGTAGAATTTGTTCATTTCTGTTAGCATAACTCCCTTTTCATGCCCTTTTATTCCTTCCGCCCAAAAATCAAACATAAGATCAAGATAATCGTTGTTTTCACTTCTTAGTACGCTCATTATTGATCTTATCAAATTTTTAAGTTTTGAAGACCCTTTCTCATTAGAAAGTAGTATTTTCCCCATATCCATTTCAAAAAATTTCTGAAAATAAAAAAATGAATTGTGAATTATCTCATTCTTATCCTTGAAATATTCATATATAGTACCCTTCCCAATACCTGCCGTCTCTGCAATTTCTTTTATAGTTGAATTAGATAATCCCTTTTCTTCAAACACTTTTAAAGCAGCAAGGATTATATCTTCCTTTTTTTTTGTTTTGTTAACTATTAATGCGCTCATTTTGCTTGACCGACCGTTCGGTCAATATAAATATAGTATTTTTTTCAGACCTTGTCAATAGGGTTTCGATAGTAACGGAGCGAAAAACAACGAACTTCATGTAGCTAATTCAAGTTTATTTAATTCGGTCTCATTATCAAGAATTGCATCCAATACATAAGTAGCATCTCTTACAGTTGAAGGAATAACCTTTGATCCAAACTGTGAGAACTGATCTATCCGGAAAAGAAGAAACAATAAAAGAATTATTAAACAAAAATATCTCTGCAAGTGCTCTCGCCAGAATTTTAAGTGTTAATAGACTTACGGTAAGCAATTTTATAAAATCAAGAAAATTAAAGATTAAATAACAGTCAGGTTTATATAACTGTTTCAGATCAGAAAAAACAAATATCAGACTTAAAATATATTTTAAATTGTAAAAAAACTAAATTAATCCTTGACAAAAAACAAGCAGAGTGTATAATTCGACCTTTCGACCATTATGGTCGACATGTGTTTTAAATAGGAGTATTAGCAATGGATAAAAATATTAAAGAAATTATTATTAATGCTGCTAGATCTGTATTTGCAAAATTCGGATTCAATAAAACTACCATGAATGAAATTGCAAAGGCAGCACGTAAAGCAAAAAGTTCTTTGTATCACTATTTCTCAAGTAAAGAGGATATTTTCGAAGAAGTTATCAAAAGAGAAACTGAAGTTTTGAAAATAGAACTCATGAAAGCTATAAACAGCAAAAATACTACAAAGGAGAAACTTAAAGCATATGTTGTTACCAGAATGAAGATTATTCATGATTTGGCAAATTTTTACAGTGCGTTGAAAGACGAATATCTTGATAACTATAGTTTTATCGAAAAATTGAGAAAAGATTACTTTGAATTTGAAATAGAATTAATCAAAACACTATTAAGAGAAGGGATAAGCGATGGAGAATTTGTTGTTAAAGACTTAGATGTTACATCCTTTGCAATTGTAACTGCATTAAAAGGCTTGGAATATCCATGGATTGCAGAAAGTAACTTTGTAAAAACAAAAAAAAATATTGATAACCTTTTAGAAGTGTTGTTTTTTGGGCTGGTAAAAAGGTGATTCTCAATATGAATTTTTCAATTTTAATACTTAATGAGTCTAAATCCGGAATAAAATACCTGAATACTGGAGTTGAGAATTATTGAAATTAAGATGAGGACATGAAAATATTAATAAAAAAATTCTGGAAAATAACTCTTTTTGGAATTGCAATGGGCTTTTTAGAAGCGGCTGTAGTTATATACCTAAGAGCTATTATATACCCTGAAGGATTTTGTTTTCCATTAAAAGACATCCCCTCAAATCTTTTTCTATTCGAAATAGGAAGAGAAATCTCAACAATATTAATGCTTATTACCGTAAGTATGATTTCGGGGAGAGATTTTTTAGAAAAACTTTGTTTTTTTATTTATACTTTCGGAATTTGGGACATCTTCTATTATATCTGGTTGAAAATTACATTAGGATGGCCAGCTTCAATTATTACAGACGATCTTCTTTTTCTAATACCTGTGCCATGGGTAGGGCCTGTCCTGGCTCCAATAATGGTTTCAATAACAATGATCTTATTTGCTTTATTTTTAGCATATTTAAAAAGCAAAACTTATATATTGAGAATCAATAAAATTGATTGGATGTTTTTAATAACAGCTTCTACCGTAATATTTATATCATTTGTTTTTGATTCTCGAAGCATCTTATTAAAGGAAATGCCATCCCCTTATCATTGGGAGCTATTGGTAATTGCTGAACTTATAGTTGTATTTGTTTTGTATAGAATTTACAGGAGAAAAACCTGAAAAATAATTTCTTGGAACTGTATTTGGAGGCTCATCTTCAAAGTCAGTACAGAATTGGATAATGAGACTGGATAATAAAATAGTGGAGGTTTTAGTTAATGAAAAAATTTTCTGAGTTTGTGATAAAGAATAGTAAACTGGTAGTATTTGTAACATTGGTATTGACTTTAATTTTTGGGTTTTTCCTTAAGGATCTTAAGATAAACCCTGATATAATAAGTGCTCTCCCTCAAAATGATCCTGATGTAAAGTTATTTAATTATATTGGAGATGAGTATGGGGGAAATTCTCTTGCCTTGATTGCAATAGAAACAGATGAAATATTCAACAAGAATACAATCAAAAATATTGCAGATTTAACAGACAAAATCAAATTTCTTGACGGGGTATCTTATGTTACAAGCCTAACAAATGTTTTAGATATTAAAAAGGGAATTGACGGAATAGAAATAGGACGTCTTATAGACGAATATGATCTTCCAAAAGCAGAGAAGAAATTAGAAGAGTTGAAAAGTTATGTTCTTTCTAAAGATATGTATAGAGATAAATTAGTATCATATGATTCAAAAACTACTCTGATCATTTGCAGGATTGATGAAGATTTTAATAAAATTGAAGTTGCAAAAAACCTGAAAAAGCTTATTTCCGATATTGATCTTAAAGGAAATCACTATTTTGGAGGAATGCCATTTCAAATGATCGAAATGAGTAAAATTGTTTTAAATGATCTTAAATTTCTAATTCCGTTAATATTGACACTTATATTCCTTTCATTGTATTTGAGTTTTCGATCTTTCAGGGGAGTGTTTCTTCCACTGATTTCAGTCTCAATGAGCACAATATGGGTTCTTGGAACAATGAGTATTTTCAATGTTTCTCTTACAGCGATCTCCAATATAATTCCAATAATTTTAATTGCAATTGGAACTGCATATTGTATTCATGTCATCAACATATTTGATGAAGAGATAAAAGATAATACTGATAAAAAGAAAAAATCCATAAATGCACTTGGGAAAATAGGGATCCCGGTAATTCTGACAGCGATAACTACAGCAGTGGGTTTTATTGCATTCATTTTTGGTTCATATTTAACATTGATCCAGGAATTCGGACTATTTTCAAGTCTTGGAGTATTATTTTCATTAATTATTTCGATCACTTTTGTCCCCTCAGTTTTATACTTACTTCCGGTAAAAAGTAGATTAAAGTCAATGATGAAAAGTACAGAGAAGAAAACAGGGATCATCATTTTTATGGATAAATTTGGAACATGGGTGTTGAATAATTCTAAACTGATTGTAGTTGGTGGAGTTATAATTGCTATTATTGGTATCATTGGAATCCCTAGAATCGAGCGTAAGGTTGATATGATTGATTACTTCAAAAAAGGAAGTGAGATAAGAAATACTGAAGAATTAATGGTGAAAAAGTTTGGGGGTTCAATCCCAATTCAAATTCTGGTTAAAGGCGATATACAAGATCCAATTATCCTCAATGAAATGAAACTAATGGGAGATTTTTTAGATTCTCAAGACAATGTTAGTAATGCTCAATCAGTTGCAGATCTAATTATTGAGATGTCTGATGTTATGGGTGAAGGCCGGATGATTCCGGACAGCAAAGAAAAGGTTACTAACTTATGGTTTCTTTTGGATGGAGAAGATGTATTAAGCCAACTTGTTAATGATGAAAAAACTGAAGCCATTATCCAAGCTACAATCGCTAATGCAGACACAAAAAAGTTGAAGGATCTGGTAAAAGCTGTAGATAAATTTATTGAAAGTTTAGATAGCTCAGTCATTAGCTTTAGTCAGTCAGGAATGCCATTAATATATCAAAACCTTGATGATAGCATTATGAATAGCCAGTTCCAGAGTATGGTGCTGGCAATTATATTAGTTTTTATTTCGCTCGTTTTTTTATTACGTTCATTCATTGGAGGAATTATAGGGTTGTTACCTATAGGGTTTACACTCTTGGTTTTGTTTGGGTTTATGGGTTACTTTTCAATCCCGCTTGATATAGCAACAGTCCTGGTGGGAAGTATATCTATTGGAATCGGGATTGATTATTCGATACATTTTGTCAGCAGATTTAAATTAGAAACAAAAAAACATAAAAATGGATTAAATGCACTCCAGAAAACTTTAGAAACAACCGGCAGAGCTATTTTGATAAATGTAATAACTGTTATGATGGGTTTTCTGGTCCTGGTTTTAGCCAACATGATCCCTCTTCAACGATTTGGAGTGTTGATCGCACTTACAATGGTCGGCTCAGGAATTGGTGCCATAACAATACTTCCTGCCGTAATTTTGGTAACAAAGGCAAATTTCATTGGGGAATTTAGTCGAATTTTAAATAAAACAAAAAATCATTTAAATAATATCAAAAAGGAGAAAAAATAAATGAAAAAAATCACTGTATTAAGTTTAATTATCTTTAGTATTAGCATATTTTTGTCACAAGGTTTGAGTGCAAACAACCAGATTTCAGCATTACAAATCCTTGAAAAAGCAGATAATGTTATCAATGCTCCTAAAGATCAGGCTTTGACAATCAAATTAGTATTAATTGACAAGAAAGGAAAAGAAAAAATACGTAAGATGAGTATGCTTCAGAAAGGGAGTGATAAAAGAATAGTTAAATTTCTTTCACCGGCTGATCAGAAAGGAATTGCATTTCTGTCACTTCCCAAAGATGTTATGTACTTTTACTTGCCGGCATTTAAAAAAGTTAGAAGAATTGCATCTCATGTGAAAAACACAAAATTTGCCGGTACAGATTTTTCTTACGAAGATATGGAAGCTATCAGGTTTGCAGATAAGTATAATTCGAAATTACTAAAGACAGAAGAGAATGCGTATGTTCTTCAGCTTGATCCTAAGAAAGGGATAAAAACAGAATATTCGAAATTAATCATGTGGGTAAGAACAGATAATTTTTATCCAGTCATGATCGAACATTATAATAAAGGGAAAAAGCTTTATAAGATAATGAGAAGATCTAAAATTGAAAAAATTAATGAGTATTGGATATCTAAAGAATCTGAAATGGAAGATCTGAGAAAAAAGCATAAAACAAAGATGATAATTTCAGATGTAAAATTTGATTCGAATTTATCCGATGCAAAATTTTCAAAAAGATATCTTAGTAGATAAAAACCAGTTAAGGATTGCTATGAAAAATAAAAAATTCTTTATACTGATATGTTTAATATTCTTATTCTCTTTTACTCCAATCTTAAATGCTCAAGAGGATGAGTCCTCTGAGAAAGAGTTGAAATGGAGTGGGTATTTTCAGACTGACAACAGATTACTCTTGGAAAATGGGAATAAATTTTCTTGGAAAGAATACAGACTTGATCTTAAAGCCGAAGTAAAACCTCTTGAAAAAGTTCACTTTTATAGTGAGTTATGGGTGAGATCATTAGGGTTTTCAAATGTACAAAGTAGCATTGATCTGGTTGATAGGAACAAAATTTCTCCATGGGATTTAGTGATAAAGGAAGCTTATGTAGATCTTCTGGGAGTTGTTTCTGACAATATCGATATTCGCATAGGGAAACAACGGGTCGCATGGGGAACTGGAGACAAACTGAATCCAACCGATAACCTTAATCCAAATGATCTCGAAGACATATGGGATTTTGGAAGGCATTTAGGTTCTGACGGAATAAAAATTTCGTTTTATCCTGGAGATTTTACAATTGTACTAGTGTATTTCCCTCAATTTACACCTTCTATTTTGCCATTGGGAGATCTGGCAGCAGCTCTGTCACCTTCAGGAGATCTCCCTGATGGTATAATTGTTGGTAACCTATCTGATAAAATTATTTTACCTGAAAACAACATAAAAGAGGGGTCTATAACTGGAATTAAAGTCTCAAAGAGCATTTTGGATTTCGATTTATCTTTAAGCTATGTTCACACAAGAGATAGTTTACCTCTTCTTAATAAATCAGTATTAACCCCAACAGCTATTCCAGGTACAGTTGATATCTATAGTGAACTTATTTTTCCGGAATTGAATATTGTCGGGGCAGATCTGGCTGGAGCTCTTGGTCAAATTGGCGTTTGGGCAGAGGTAGCTGTCACTTTTCCTGAAGAGATAATGATGATCTCTGATCTTACTTCTCTTGGAATGGGAATGTTTGATTCAATTGCTCTGGATAACAAACCATACGTTAAATATGTAATCGGAGCCGATTATACATTCAAAAATGGGATTTATTTAAATTTCCAATATCTTCACGGATTTGTTCATGAGAGAGGAGCAGAAAATCTGGAAGATTATTTTATGTTTGGTATGGAATGGGAATTGATGGACAAAAAAATAAAGATAATGCCACTAACAGGAGGAATTGAAATAAAGGATTTCAAAGATTTGAAAAATAATTATGCTTTTATTTATTCCCCTTCAATAACCTTTAAACCTATAGATAATATAGAAATCAGTTTAGGTATAAGATTGTTAGATGGTAAAGATTCGACAGTATTCGGAAAAGTTAAAGATCTCGATGAAGTCTTTTTTGGGTTGAAATTCAATTTTTAGTGTCTACAAAATCATAAGGAGTAATAAATGGATGTTTTTGAAAAATGTTTTAATTTTACACGAGCAGAAGAAGCAAAAGCTTCAGGGTTGTATCCCTATTTTACACAAATAGATAATGTTGAGGGTAATTATGTATGGGTTGGCGGTAAGAAAACACTTATGGTTGGATCAAACAATTATCTTGGACTCTTTGATGATGAGAGGATAAAGAAATCATCTAAAGATGCAACAGATAAATTCGGATCCTCTACATGTGGTTCAAGATTTCTTAATGGTACTTATTCTCTTCATGTTGATATAGAGAAAAAACTTGCTGATTTTATGGGAAGAGATGAAGCTTTGACTTTCTCAACCGGATTCCAGGTTAATTTGGGGGTTATTCCTGCAGTTGCCGGGCGAAATGATATAATCTTGGTTGATCGCTTGGTACACGCCTCAGTAATGGAATCTGCAAGATTATCCTTTTCCAAAATTGTAAAATTTAATCATAACGATATGAATGACCTGGAGGAGAAAATTAAGAGAATCCCTGATGATAAGGGTAAAGTAATCATTGTTGATGGTGTGTTTAGTATGGAAGGCGATCTTGCAAATATTCCTGAAATAATCAAAATAGCTAAGAAATATAATGCAAGAGTAATTGTTGATGATGCACATGGTGTCGGGGTAATGGGGAAGAACGGAAGAGGAACATGTGAACATTTTGGAATGGAGGGTGAGGTTGATTTGATAACCACTACTTTTTCAAAAGCCTTTGCCTCTTTAGGTGGTTTTGTGGCGGGAGACAAAAAGGTTATACAGTATATAAAACATATGGCAAGGTCACTTATTTTTTCTGCATCTATTACACCTGCAGCTATAGCAGCAGCTGATATGGCTCTTGAGATTATTAAAACTGAACCGTGGAGAAGAGAACGTCTTTGGGAGATTACAAAAACAATGATCAGAGAGTTCTCAGCAATGGGATATGATACAGGTAATTCCGAATCTCCAATAATTCCCGTTTTAATTAATGATCAAGAGAAGACATTTAAGTTATGGTATTTTTTAAAAGAATTCGGAATATTTACTAATCCTGTAGTTGCTCCAGCTGTTCCACCTGAAGAGACACTAATTAGAACTTCTTTTTCTGCAACTCATTCAGATGAAGATCTTGAGTTTATTCTGGAGGGCTTTAAAAAGGGCGGAAAAGCTCTGGGAATTATATAGTTATCTAAAAAACATTTTTATTTTGAAATTGGTCCTCAGCGATCAGGGAGAAATATTTTGTTATATTTTGTAGTAAAAAATTTGAGTTTGATTGTTTTTAAATTGATTTTCAGATTGAAAGTATCTGAGAGTTCAAATATACCAGAGACCGGCCCTTTTATCGTTGTTGCAAACCATTCAAGCTTTTTAGATGGATTTATTCTTACAGCAATTGTTAACCCGAAAATAACATTTATATCTGCCGCTTATCTTTTCAGAAAACCTTTCGTAGGTAGTGTTCTAAAAGGACTTGGGGCTATTCCTAATCAAAACAACGGCAGTAGTATTAAACTTATAAGAAAGGCTATAAAAGTTTTGCAAACAGGAGGAGTTTTGGGGATTTTCCCTTCCGGGAAAATCACTAACGGAAAAGATGATTTTTCAACAAAATCCGGAGCTGCATATCTTGCAGTAAAGACAGTAGTTCCAATTATTCCCATGAAAATCAAAGGGGCAAACAAAGCGTTACCACTTGGAGCAAAATTCCCCAGATTAAAGAAACTCGAAGTGCAAATAGGGAAGCCGATTTATTGCTCAGAAATAAATAGACTAAATAAAAAAATTCTAGAAGACATAGCTAAATCTTATATGAAAAAAATATATTGAAGGAGATGAAAAAAATGCAAAATAGTAAAGGCTTTAAGATCGGACTTGTTCTTGGGGGTGGAGGAGTTCGTGGATATGCTCATTTAGGAGCACTTAAAGCTATATATGAAGCAGGCATAAAAATAGATTTTATTGTAGGAACAAGTTTTGGAGCTTTAGTTGGAGCCGGATATGCGGCAGGATATAGTATTTACGAGTTAGAAAAAATCGCACATAAGACCGGATGGATAAAAATATTAAAGATGGTAAATATTATACTTCCCAGAGGGATATTTTCTAAAAAGAAAGTAGAGAGATTTTTTTCAATCATTACACAACAGAAATACTTTGCTGATTTAGAAATTCCTTTAACTATTGTCGCTACTGATATTGAAACAGGAGATGAAATACTTATAAATAAAGGACCGGTATCAAATGCAATTTTAGCAAGTTCAGCATTCCCGGGTGTTTTCTCACCGGTGGAAATAGATAATAGAAGGCTGGTTGACGGTGTTCTTGTTAATCCTCTTCCCATACAAACAGCATTTGATCTGGGGGCTGATCTTGTAATTGCTGTTGATGTCAGTTCCTCAACTGATAAAAAAAACAATCACTTTATAACACTGATAGAGTTTTCCAAGAATTTACTACAAAATATTTATCAGATACCTTATTTAAGCGATGTTGTTTCTTTTGGGAGAATTTCAGATAAAGTTCATAGTATACTTCCTGAAGGATTTAAAAACATTGGGCATGCTCTTAGGGTTGTTAAAAACAATAAAGATAAATTTGTATATATTCATAATGATTCCAATGTGGCTATCATCAAACCAAGAGTCGAAAATATTAGATGGTATGACTTTTGGTTTTCAAAGAGATGTATTGAGTTAGGAACTGAAGCTGTTGATCATACTACTCTAGAAGATATCAGGAACCTATCATTTAATTACAAAAATATTGATTTCCATAATCAGGGTATTACGAACAATAATGTACATTAAATATATTGGAAGCATAGTATGAGTGATTTTTCCTATGGTCTTCACCCAGAATTTTTGACCAAGATTCAGGGAGAAGACCAATAATTCCCTTGACAGTATTATTTTTTAATGATACTCTACATTTGAACGAAAAGTTTAAATATTCAAATTACAGGAGAAGTACTAAATGCAGGATTCAATTGATAAGGAAAGCAGGAAAATTAAGATACTGAATGCAGCAAAAATACTATTTGGTCAATATGGAATAAGAAAAACATCTCTTGAAGATATTTCAAAATCTCTTGGTCATGTAAAAACTTCAATATATCACTATTTTGATAGTAAAGCAGAGCTTGTTAATGCAGTTATTAGATATGAAGGGGAAATTTTAATAAATAAAATTGAAGAAGAGATCAGAAAGCATGATTCTCCTCAAGATAAGTTAAAAACTTATTTTAAAACAAGAATGGATCACTTAAATAACCTTGTTAATTTAGAAAAAATCACCAGAAAAGCAGCTGAGGAGATACTGCCTCTTGTTGAAAAAGAACGGGATTTTTTTAATGAAGCTGAAAAAAGGATACTCTTTTCTATTTTGATAAAAGGAATAGATGAAAATATTTTTAAAATTGTTGATCCTGAATTTGTTGCCGTCGCTATTATTGCCAGTATGAAGGGAATGGAATCATCTCTATTGATATATCTGAATCGTGAAATGGATAATAAAGATTCTGATGCAATGCTAGATATACTATTCAATGGAATTTTAAATGTGTAAAAATGAAAGAATCTAAAGGGGATTTTATATTAGAAAAGTAAAAATTATATTTTAAAAAATTCCTCTATTGAAAATAGATAAAAGGAAATAAAAAAGAAATTATAAAATTTATTAAGCATGGACTTGCAAAAAAGGAGGAAAAAGTGAGAAAAGTATTCATTACTGTATTTCTGGTTTTAATCACTACTTTTATATTTTCATCAGAAATACAAAAAATTACAATTGAAAATGCAATAGAACTGGCTCTTAAAAATAACGATACAATTCTATTAAATAAGGAATATGTTAACCAGTATAAGTATAAGTTAAAACAAAGCATGGGGTTTTTACCCAGTATAACACTTGATGGTTCTAAAAACCTGGATGAGAAGTTAATGGAAATTGAAATGCCTGCAATGTTTGCCGGAGGGGACAGCACAAAGATTTCACTTGATTTTACAAAAAACTATGAGTTTGCTCTACAGATCGTCCAGCCTATATTTACCGGAGGTAAGATTTTAAATTCATTTAAAAATGCAAAACTGGACCTGAAATTAGTAAAGGAAAAGCAAAGAGACTCAAGGAATCTTTTAGTTTTAAATATAAAAAAGGTGTTTTTTAACATACTTGTAATGGAAGAATTATTAAAAGTGCAAAAAGAAGGATTATTATTAGCAGAAAACAATTTTAATAACATAAAAAAAAGATATAAACTTGGAATGGTATCAAAGTATGATTTGTTAAGAGCTGAATTAAATGTAACTTCGCAGCTACCCAAATTATTAAATGTGAAAAAGATAATAAACTTACTGGTTCTCAGGTTTAAAATTATGCTGGGTATTGCTGAAAACAAGGATATTGTTATTGAGGGAAAGTTAAATTATAATAAATACTACTTAGAACATTCAAGGTTTATCCGGAAGTCATTAATTAACAGGTCTGAGATCAACCAAATCAATATAGAGCAAAAAAAAATAAAGAATCTGTTAAAAATTGCATATGCTCAATATATTCCGAATATATCACTTTTAGCAAGGTATAGCTACCGTTCAGACCTGTTTAATTTAAATAAGGGAAACTGGACAAATTATTATACAATTAATCTGGGGATAAATTTCCCAATATTTTCAGGTTTGAAAAGAGAGGGCCAAATAGGTGAATTAAAAGTTCTAAAAAAAGTATTAAAAATTAAAAAAAAACAGATCGATGATTTAACTAAAATTCAGGTTGTTGACTATTGTTTAACTATTGAGAAGGAATATGAGAATATTCAGAATGCCTTAAAAAATAAAAAAACAGCTGAAGAAGGTGTTCGAATTGCTGATTTAAATTATGAAGAGGGATTAATCTCACTTCTTGAGTTAAACTCGTCATATATGGCATTAACAGGATCAAAGGCAACTTATTTTCAGGCTGTTTATAATTATAATATTGCCATTGCAGAATTAGAGAAAATATCAGGATTAAAAATTAATGGGGGAAAATTATGAGAAATTATTTTATATTATTATTAGCTTTATTATTTATGTTTGCAGGTTGTACTAAAGATGAAACTTCAAACAAAAACATAAAAAAAAGAGCAATCACAGTTAAGGTTAAAAAGGTAGAAAGAGGCACTCTTTCAAAGACACTTAATTATATAGGTTCGGTATATCCATGGAAAAAGGCAAATATATTACCCGATACCGTAGGAAGAATTTTAAAAATTTACAAAAAACCGGGAGATATCGTAAAAAAAGGAGATTTATTAGCTGAGCTTGACACAACAACACTTAAACTACGATTAAAGCAGGCAAATGCAGCCATGGAGGTTTCAAATGCCTTATATAAAGATGCATTACTTAATTTTTCAAGGTTAAAAGAACTCTATACTCAGCAGGCTGTTTCAAAGATCCGTTTTGAAAAAACAAAACTTGGTCTAGAATCAGCTTTAACACAGAAAAAGAATGCAAGAGCAAATGTTGATGTTATTAATCATACATTAAAAAAAACTTATATGAGTGCCCCTTTTAATGGCATAATTACATCAAAAAACATGGAGGAGGGGGATATAATAAACCCGAATATGGGAAGATCTACAGGTGTATTAACCTTAATGAATATAGATAAGGTTAAAATTATTTTAGATATCCCCTCAGATGAAATTGATAAAATTGAGATTGGCCAGGATTGTAAAATACAATTAAATTCAGATAAAAATCAGACATATAATGGAAAAGTCTATTTGAAAAATCTTGCAGCAGAGTATAGTTCAAAAACATTTAAGGTAGATATAGTTGTTGATAATCCTGATATGAAGATAAAAGCTGGAATATTAGCTGATGTAAACATAGAAATCACTAGAAAAGAAAATGTATTATATCTTCCTTTAGCTGCTTTAATTAAAAATGATAAAATCTTTTCCGTTGTTTTATATAATAATGGCCGGGCAAAAATCAAAATTATTAAAACCGGATTAACAAATAAATATAATTTTGAAATTACAGAGGGACTTTCAGAGGGACAAATAGTTGTAATTGATGGAAATTATGATTTAAAGGAAAATTCAGAGATAAGTTATAAGGGAGCTAAAAAGTGAAGATTGTTGAATTTTCAATAAGGAGGCGCGTTACCGTCTCAATGGTAGTTGTAGTAATTGTCATATTAGGACTTGTGTCCTATACCAGGTTAGGACTAGATCTGCTGCCAGATATGGAATTACCCAATATCTCAGTTGTCACCAGTTATCAGGGTGTTTCATCTGAGGATATTGAAAAAAATATTACAAGACCAATAGAACAGTGGGTGTCAACTGTTTCAAATGTGAAAGAGGTCAAGTCTGTTTCTCAGGAGGGATCATCTATTGTAATGATTGAGTTTGATTCAGGAACAAACCTTGACTTTGCAGCTCAGGATGTTAGAGAAAAAATCAGTCTTTTCAACCGCTATCTGCCTGATGGAGCCATGACCCCTATGGTTGTAAAATTTAACTTTGCAGATTTCCCGATCTTAATTTATGGGGCAACATGGGAATCAGGTAATTTGAGAGAGTTAAGAGAATTTTTAGATAATGAAGTTGCATCCAGATTAGAAAGGTTAAGTGGAGTTGCATCAGTATTGGTCATGTCGCCGGAAGAGTCTGAAGTTCTGGTTAATATTGATAAAAGTAAACTCGAATCAAGAGGTTTATCAATTAGTCAAGTGAAGATGGTGATTAGAGCTTCAAATATAAATTTACCATCCGGATATATTACTGAGGGTCATAAAGAGTTCTTAATCAGAACAATTGGTGAGTTTAAAAAAGTTTCAGAGATTAAAGATTTGGTTATTGGAGCCGGAAAAAAAGGAAATCCAATATTTCTTAGAGATATCGGCACTGTAAAAGAAACTTCTAAAGAACTAAGAAGTATGATAAGGATAAATGCCCATAAGGGGGTAATGTTAATAGTTACCAAAAGTTCAGGGGCTAATACGGTTTTAGTTGCAAGAGATGTGAAAGAGACTTTGGAAAAAATCTTACCAACATTAAATAAAAAAGTAAATTTATATATCGGTATGGATTCTTCAAGAATTATTGAAATTATGTCATCTAAAAGTGCAAGTAATATTATTCTTGGTGGCCTTCTTGCTATGATATTAATTTTTGTATTTTTAAGAAATTACCGACCTACCATTGCAATTGCAATTGCAATTCCACTTTCGGTTATTACAACATTTATTGCTTTATTCTTAGCAGATTATACTCTGAACTTAATCACACTTGGAGGGCTTGCCTTGGGTGTAGGAATGCTTGTTGATAATGCGGTTGTTGTAATAGAAAATATTTTCAGGCATTTGGAGGAGGGGAAATCACCTGTTGAATCGGCAAATATCGGGACAACTGAAGTTGGTATGGCGATAACCGCATCAACCATGACTACTATTGCTGTTTTTTTCCCAATGTTATTTGGTGAGGGAATTGCCGGGACTTTATCCAGAGGAATAGCAGCATCGGTTTCTTTTTCACTTTTAGCATCACTTTTTGTTGCATTAACAATTATACCAATGCTAGCCTCTTGGTTTTTTAAAAAAAAGGGGACAAATGAAAAAAAGGGGGTAAAATTAGGAAAAGAAAAGTTTCAAGGAATCAGATATTTTTATGGGAGATTATTAAACAAAGTTCTGAAAAAAAGAGCTGTTGTATTAATTCTTACATTAGTTCTATTTATTTTTTCTATTATTGGAGCCTTATATATGGGAACAGAGTTTATGCCGGAAAGTGATAAATCTTTAATCCTGCTAAAACTGAAAATGCCTGTTGGAACAACAATAAAGGAAACAAGTAGAATGATAAAGTATATAGAAGATCAGGCAATGAAAGACAAGAATGCTCTATGCTCAATAGTTAGTGTTGGGAAGAATAGTCAACAACAAGGCGGATCAGAATCCGGAATTAGTCCTTCAGGTTCGAATGAAGCAATGCTCTGGGCTTATTTAAAGACAAGTAGTAAAAGAAATATCTCAGACAAAATGATTCTTGAACAATGGCGTCAGTATTTTCCTGATCTTAAAAAAGGTAAACTTGAATTCATTGATATAGGTGCAAGTTTTACTGGTGGTGGTTCCAGTCCTATTTCATTTAGTTTTTTTGGAAAGGAGATGAAGATTCTTGAAGAGATTACAAATAAAGTTAAAGACGAGATCTCCGGAATTAAGGGAATAAGGGATGTAAAAATAACTCTCGAAAAGAGTAAACCAGAATTAAATATGGTAATTAAAAAAGAAGAAGCTTCTAAATTAGGCTTAACATCTTATGATATATCAAGTCAAATTGAATTATATACAGTTGGCTCTGTGGCAACAAGAATGATGTTGAATGGAGAAGAACGCGATATCAGGGTTCGGTTAAATAAAAAAGACAGAGATACAATTCAATCTATAAAAAAATTACCAATAATGACCCCAAGGGGACAAAAAATATATTTATCTCAAATAGTTGAGTTTAAAGATTCTTTTGGAGCTGTAAAAATAGAAAGGGAGAATCAGGTTAGAAAAGTAAGTGTGAATGCAAATTATATTGATAGGAATTTAGGAGATATCGTTGAGGAAATAACTCAGAAATCAAAACACATCACAGATAATCTTCCTGATGGGTATTTTGCTGAAATGGGCGGGCAGTATAAAGATATGACTGAATCATTCAATACTATGTTTCTTGCCCTATTATTAGCAATTATTCTTGTATATGCTATTATGGCATCACAGTTTGAAAATTTGTTATATCCTTTTATAGTTATGTTTACAATTCCTCTGGCTTTTATCGGCGTTGTACTGTTGCTAGTATTATCAGGAAAAAACATATCCCTTGCCTCAATAATGGGCTTTATTATGCTTGCAGGTATTGTTGTAAATAACGGAATTGTTATGGTTGATTATATAAATCAATTAATTGCCGGTGGCCTGAATAAATTTGATGCAGTTGTTAAAGGTGCTGTAGTAAGATTCCGACCAATTTTAATTACAGCTTTCTCAACTATTCTTGGTATGTTACCTATGGCCATATCGGTATCAGAAGGGTCTGAGATGAGATCTCCTATGGCCATTGCAGTTGTTGGAGGACTTCTTGCATCAACATTTTTAACTTTATTTGTTATTCCTATACTATATACATATTTTGCAAAAATTAAGGTTAAGTAAAAGTAATATATATCACTATGTACATTTTTTATAAAAACAAGAATATAATTAATAAGAAACTTAAACTTCAACTAAACAAGGAGAATATTACTACTCCTTTTTTTGGGGCAAGCCTCGCTTCTGATATAAGATTTGGTTCAACTATTTACTCATAATAAAATGAAAAAAGGAATATTTTTTATTCTAGTAGTAGTTATCGTCCTCACAGAATCGCTTTTTCCTCTGACAATAAAGATCGGAAGTATTGCACCGGCAAAATCTCCATGGGATAAAGCATTGAGAGAATTAGGAAGGGAATGGAAATCTATCTCTAATGGAATGATTAATGTGAAGATCTATCCGGGGGGAATAGCAGGGTCAGAAGAGGATATGATCAGAAAAATGGAAATTGGAATTTTAGGAGGTGCTGTATTAGCAAATGCTGGGATTTCTAAAATATATTCCGATTTTTATGTACTTAGTACTCCTTTTATATTTAATTCTGAAAAAGAATTCCTCTATGTGACAGAAAAAATGAATCCATTGTTTGCTGCTGGGATTAAGGAAAAGGGCTATAAAGTGATAATTTTGTCGATGGCTGGGTGGTTAAATTTTTTCTCAAAAAATAAAATCGGATATCCAAAAGATCTGAAAAAGCATAAATTGTCTTTTGTAACCGGGGAACCTGAATTTGAACAAGTTTGGAAAAAATCCGGATATCATGTGATACCTAACAACATGAATGATCTTATGATGGGGCTTCAAAGTGGAATGGTGAATGCTTTTTTTCTTCCACCTCTGGTAGCAGCTTCAGGACAATATTTTCCCTTAGCTCCAAATATGTTTGAAATGAGAATTGCCCCTTTGTATGGAGGAATTGTATTGTCGAATAAAATATGGAAAAAGATACCGGTTAAATTCAAGGATAAGTTAATAAGTTCTGCAAATACGATCGCAGTGGATCTTTATGAAAAAACAAAAACTTTGGAATTTAAAGCAATTGAAACTATGAAAAAAAATGGATTAAAAATCAACCCGGTTCCTAAAGATAGTATTGAAAAATGGAGAGCTGCATCAAAAAAGGGGACTAATTCTTTGATAAATAAAATATT